>JAAOXY010000009.1 GCA_018221065.1 Candidatus Aenigmatarchaeota archaeon
GGCGAGATATTCTTTGACTGCGGTGGTAGGGTTATCTTGAAGTCAATGGATAATCCTGAGTCAATTGTCGGTATGAACGTCTTCGCTGTGTTCCTAGATGAATTAGACACACTACCAATGGAGAAAGCTTGGCAGGTTTGGGTTAAGTCACTAGCTCGTGCCAGAAAGAAAGTAAATGTTTTTGAGCAGTATCTTGACGATGACGGAGAGAAACATACAAGGATTAAGTTAGATGAAAATGGTGAAGAGATGGAGTTAGAGAACCAAATGATAGTTGGTTCTACGCCAGAGGGATTCAGATTACTATACAAATTATTTGAAAAAGAAAAGCCTGATAATTATACATTAATTCAAGCTAGTGGTTATGAGAACACTCATCTGCCAAAAGGTTACTATGATAACCTGAAACAAATCTATCCTGATGAGCTTGTAGAAGCTTATATCAACGGTAAATTTGTGAATATGGCAGTCGGTGCTGTGTATAAGTCATATGATCGCGAGAAGTGTGATACAGATGCTCTATACAGAGATGGCGAAGAATTACATATCTCTATGGACTTTAACGTCATGAATATGAACGCTGTTGTTTTTGTTGAGAGAGAGCCAGTATTCATTCATAATCCGTTATTTCAATATGAAGGTTTTAACTCATTCAATGCAGTTCGTCATCTTCACGATATTGTAGATACTCCTGAGTTAATTCAAGTGATACGAGAAAGGTATCCAAGGTCGCCTATATACTGTTACCCTGATGCTTCAGGCAAAAACACTTCATCAAAAGGTTTTACGACATCAGACATAAGTTTGTTAAAGGCGGCTGGGTTTCATTGCAAATATCCTAACAAAAATCCTCGGATATTAGATAGGGTTCAAAGCGTCAATAGTGCATTAAAGACTGGACTTATTAAAGTGAATGTGAGACAATGTGAAAAGGTGGCTGAAGCGCTTGAGCAACAAATCTACAATAAAAATACAGAGCTACCAGAGAAATCATCTTTATCGAGTATCGATGATATTAATGACAGCTTCGGTTATTTCATCCATATGAAATTTCCAATTAAACGTAAACAAACTAAGAAGAAAGAGCTTGGAGGAATGTAATCGTGGCAGATAGTGATGTAGTACAAATGATGGATTCACCACCAATAAATGCCGCAGTTCTTGGTATGCAATCTGTTCTACAACAGAACTATGATATTCGTGGTGGTAAAGCCGCAATTCATGCAAACAAGACAACCTATTTCACAAAGCTTGATGACCAGAATGACACTCAATTTAAAGCAATGGTTGAAATGGCTCCGGTCTATATTCTATACCCTAAAGTTGTTGATGGTTTTGTTGGCGTTATTTTTGCCAAAGACCCAAAAGTTAAAAACATCACATTCACTGAAGAACAGAAAACGGCAAACAAGAATGTTGACCTGTTAGGAAACAGCGTTGATAAGTTCTCAGAGAATGTTGTAGCAGAAGTTATTGAAAATGGCTACTGCGCAACAATGAATGATTACTCTAACTCTCAGGGTCGTCCATTCATGAGACTGATTAAACCTAATCAGTTTATTTCATTCCGTACAAATTCTGATGATGGCTATCCAAAGATTTCTCAGTTTATCTTTATTGAAGAGATAGAAGAACAAGACCCTGAGAACGAGTTTGACACAGTGGTAAAGAATCAGTACACAGTTTTGGATTTTGCCGCAAATCCAGAAAATAACAACAAATCAAATTACAGAGTTAGAATCCTTGAAGCGGTAAACGCTAAAGAGAATAATGTAATTGACGGTGAAAAGGTATATGTCAAATCAGAAAGCTTTCCTAAAAAGGGCGGTAAGTATTTTGATACAATGCCACTGACAATGCATGGCGTTGATGCTAATAACTTTTCAATCAAGAAAAGTTTACTAC
>JAAOXY010000051.1 GCA_018221065.1 Candidatus Aenigmatarchaeota archaeon
AATGCTTCTTTTACTATCTTGTAAGAATTTCCATTAGTAAATACTGTAAATACTTTTTGATCTTTTTTTACTCTAGCTGCTTGACCAGTTGGTTTTCCAAAAGCTCTTCTCATACCCTGAGAAAATCTATCTGCTCCTGCTCCAGTAGCTATTGAATTTTGTCTTAAAACATGATGTGGATGTACTCTTATCTTTAATCTGAATCCTTTGTCTCCTATATGTGTTGCTAAATATTTCTGACATGCCATTCTTGCAGCTTCCATAGCATTGGATCTGATTTGAACGTCTCTTTTAGGAGTAATGTGATATTGATTTGAGAAAACGCCTGTTCTGTTACCTAAGTCAAAATGATGTATCTTTGAAACTGGAACACCCTTTACAAAACTCTTTTTAGGTCTTCTTTTTGAATATCTTGTAAATGGTTTATTAGCAAATTTGTTATAACATCTTCCTGGTCTTAGAGTTGCCATAATATCACCTTTCAGAAAGTACGTATTGAAGCTTTATAAATGTTTTACTTCTTTTTCTTTCCTTTATCGAGTTCTTTTGCGGTCTTTTTTATGGTTATTCTAGCTGTATCAGCGTCTTTTACAGTATTTCCTACACCGCTTGTGTTACCTACACCCATAATCATGATGTTTCCCTTGCCTTTGTAGCTCTTTACAGCAGCTTCTATAGCGTCTATAGCATTAGGAACAGCTTTCATGATATCTGTTTTCATATGAATGAGTGCTTCTTCTTGAGACATCTTGACTGCAATAGCATCTAATGGTATGTTCTTCTTTACTGCAATGTCTTCAATGGCATATCTTTCAACACCGATACCACCCATTGCTACTCCTATACCTTCTGCTATTGATCCTGTTTTTTCTCCTTCTAATTTCAAAGAAGCGTCAACTGTTATCATTTTTCCTATTTTGTATTTATTGAATACTTTTTGTAAGAATTTCCCTGGTGATCCTGTAGTTGCTCCAGGTCCTAAAGCTTTTGAAAGATAAACTGTTTTTCCATTTATTTTTGTTTTACTTACTGCGAATTCTTCATTTTTGAATTCTGTTACTTTATCTTTTGTTAATGATGCTATTACCAGAGGTCCGATGCTATCTCCTATTGGGATACCATCTAAAAATGCTTTTGTTGCTTCTTTTGAAGCTTTAGCTATTTCTTTTATCATTGGTATTTGCATTTGAATTATTATAGCCATTTGGAACATCTTGTATTTCTTTATAGTTTCAAGATAGTGTCTTACTATTTTTGCTATTTGATAAGTTTGCATAGCTCCGGCAATACCGTTTTTTAGATTCATTTTTTCTGTTTCAGATGCTTTTGGAATTACTTGTTCTACAATATACTTGAACCTTCTATCAGAATTTTTTATCATGTGATCTAATTTATTCATTAGTCCGTATGGGTCAGCATTGATTGGAGGTACCATAAAGAAATCCATAAAATCCTGAATATCTTTTTTACCTTTTTTGCTTGTCTTTGAAGAGAGATGTTTTTTTAGATATTCATTTGCTTCTTTTGCATAGTTTTCAAGTTCTATTACATCTTTTTCTATTTTCATAATAGTTTGTGTTATCATTAATTTTGGTCCAAAAATTATGAATAGAATAAAAAATCCAAACCATACAACCTGGCCTATTATTTCTCCATTGCCACCTAACCCCGGAATCATATAATCACTTTCTGTTTTCTCCTATAAATAAGTATCAAAATAAGAGCAACATGAACCCAGCAGCTAATGGAATTGTAAGATTATCATCCAATCTTGGTAATCCTTCTACCATTGTTAGTAGAACTGCCATTACTATTGCTTTTTCTGGCATGATTGCTGCAAAGAGAAGTATTGATATTGTGCTTAGGAAGAATGTTATACTTCCTTCCCAACTTTTTGTTTTGTTTATTGGGAGTTTGTGTTTTCCAATCATTTTTCCTACTAAAGCTGATAATGCATCTCCTACTGACAGTAGTATGATGCACAACATTGCTATTTTCATTGGGAATAATACGATAGCTAACATCATACCAGTGTAGAATGTTAACAATCCCATCAGAGGCTTTTCATCATTTCTTTCATGAGATATTACAAATCCTTCAATGAAGAGCCAGATCTTTGATTTTGATATGCCTCTTAATGAGGATAAAATTGTTGCAACAACGATTGATAATAATATGATTCCTACCATACCTTCCTTTCCTAGAGTAATTAAACCTAGAACATTCAAGGATCCTGCTCCATGTAATAATTGTCTTTTTATTTCTGTTTTCATTTTTTCTTCCTCTTGAATGGCCATAGCAGTATTTTTCCAAGATGTGTTATGAAGCTAAAGAAGTTATACACTGAAAATAGCGTTAATCCCAATAGTGCAAATTTAATACCAGTATCAATGGTTATTGGAAGTGGTAATGGTACTCCCATATAATCGGCTACGAACGGGAAAGCAAATGCTGCTATCATAATTAACACTGATTTTATCACGAGTTTGAATAATCTGTATAATATAAAAATAGCTAGAATGAATAGAATAATAACAAAGATGTATTCAGTTGTTAATAACTCTGCTGGAATCATACTGATAATTGTCTTGTTTGATTTAAATATATTTGAGTGGTTTGAAAAATGATTACTGTAATAGGAACATCGCATATATCTCCTGAAAGTGTGAAGAAAACTAGAGAAGTGATACTCAAGAGGAAGCCAGAATGTGTTGCTGTTGAATTATGTCCTGAGAGGTTGGTAGCTTTGAAATCTGGTAGAAAGAAGCCTAGCCTTAAGTTTGGTCTTTCTGGTTATATTTTGGCTGTTCTCCAAGAGCACCTTTCTCATAAGACTCATATAATGCCTGGAGCTGAGATGCTTTCAGCTGTTGATACTGGTCTTGAGGTTGGTTCTAAGGTGGCTTTGATAGATATGCCTATTAGAACTACTATGGGAAAGATAGCTCGTATTTCTGGATGGAAAAAGACTAAGATGGTCTTTAAGTTGCTTATAGATTCTCTAAAAGGTGGCAAGATGAAAATAGATTTGAATACAGTTCCGGATCAAGAAGTTATTGATGAAGCTATGTGGTATATGAAAAAAGATATGCCCGAATTTTATGATATATTGGTTAAACAGAGAAACAAGCACATGTATAATTGGATAAAGAAAATATCTGAGGATTTTAAAGACATTATAGTTGTTGTTGGAGCTGGTCACAAAAAAGATCTCGAAGAAATGATAACTCGTGATAAATTATGAAGTTTTCACAGAGAGAAATTAAGGAATTATTGATATCAACATTAGCTTTAGCAGTGATGTTTTCAAGATTTAATATTGATGTGTTTCCTATCACTTTATTTGTGGTAGTGTTGGTGTTTGCTTCTCATGAGATATTGGGGCATAAGTTGTTTGCTCAGCATTATGGGTTTGATGCTGAATATAGAATGTGGTCATCTGGTATAATCTTAGGATTATTGATGGCTCTTATGGGTGGATTTGTATTTGCAGCTCCAGGAGCTGTTATGATATCTCCAATTTCTAAGAAGTTTGCCTTTACTGTGGGTAAAATGACTAAACAACAATATGGTTTAATAGCTGCTTCTGGAGCTATGGTCAATATAGTTATAGGTTTGACAATGATAGGAGCCCTATATTATTATCCACTTGAGATATTAGCTTTGACAGCTAGAGTATCATTCTTTTTAGCTCTGTTTAACATGATTCCATTCGGTCCATTAGATGGAGAAAAAGTAATGAAATGGAGTTGGAAAGTCTGGGGCCTTATTACTGGTATAGCATTGATAGGCTATTTTATCTTGTAAGGCCAACTTTTGAAATCATTGCTACTGCAATGATGAATCCCGCTACTCCAAATCCAACAA
>JAAOXY010000052.1 GCA_018221065.1 Candidatus Aenigmatarchaeota archaeon
GCAATGCAGATGGTAAACAATGATGATCTAAAAAACATTGCAGTAGATATTGAAGCCAAGCTAAAAAAGGTAATTGATAATGTTTAGGGTTAAAAATGAAAAACTATGATTTAATAATTATAGGAGGAGGAGCTGCTGCTTTTGCAGCTGCAAACACTGCTAATCGTCTAAAAAAGAAAACATTGATGATTAATGATAAGAACATTCTTCCATTGGGAGGAACATGTGTTAATGTAGGATGTGTGCCTTCTAAGATCATGCTTCATCAAGGAGAAGAAGCATATTATGCTTTAAGAAGCAAGTTTAGGGCTGTAAAACTTGAGGGAAAAGCGGATTTTGTTGAAGCACTAAAAGAAACAAGAGAAATGGTCAAAGGATTTCAGACTCAAAACTATAGTAAAGTCATTGAAAAACAAAAACATGTGTCATTTAAAGAAGGAAAAGCATCGTTTAAAGATTCACACACTGTTGTTGTTAATAATGATGAATTCTATGGCGAGCATATTCTGATTGCTACAGGGGCTTCAACTTTTATTCCACCTGTTAAAGGTCTTAAAGACATAGATTATCTTACTAATAAATCAGTATTTTTCGATCTTGATCAAAAACCTCAGTCAATAATTATTATTGGGGGTGGAGCAGAAGCAATGGAATTCTCACAAATATTCCATCATTTTGGCATAAAAGTAACATTGCTTCAAAGATCAGATAGAATCCTGAAAAAAAATGATGCAGACATTGCTAAAGAACTACAAAAATATCTAGAAGAAGAAGGAATAATCATCCATACAGGAACGTCATTAAAAGAAGTAAGGCAGACCTCTAAAAATGTTGAAATAATTGTAGACATAAAAGGAAAAGGATTACAGACAATAAATGCTGAAAAAGTATTTGTTGCAACAGGACTTAAACCAAATGTTGATAGTTTAAATTTAGAAAGTGGTAATGTAGGTCTTCTAGGAAATGGCTTTATCAAAGTTGATGATTATCTTCAAACAAACCAAAAACATATTTATGCTGTTGGCGATGTAAATGGTTTAATGCCTCTTGAAACCGTTGCTGCTAAACAGGGCAATTTTGCAGTACTAAATATGTTTGAAGATGCTAAAAAAGTTATTAATTATCATGAAATTCCCCATGCCGTTTTTACATCCCCTCAGGTTGCAGCAGTAGGCTTAACAGAAGAAGAATACATGAAAAAATATAATGTATGCTTATGCAGAACTATTAGCTTTGAGCATTCTGAAAAAGCATCTGCAATAAAAGAAACTAAGGGGATTATAAGAATGGTTGTTGATCCAAAAACAAAACAAGTTTTAGGAGTTCATATGGTTGGTTCGATGAGTGCAGATATTATCACAACTGCTACTTATGCAATTAAGAACAAAATGACTATTTATGATATACGAGATACGGTCCACGTATTTCCTACAATAAGTGAAATTATTAAGAAAGTTGCTCAAAGTTTTGATCAAAACTTAGATGACATGGCGTGTTGTGTAGAATAATAAGATAATAAAAGGAGGATAAATAAAAATGGCAGAATACAAATGTCCTGAATGTGGAATGGAATATGATAAGCCAGGAAAATGCACAATGGATGGTGCAACACTTGTCAAAGCAGAGGATGATAAATCCTCTGATTCTAATCACAATCATTCAGATCATAAAAAACATGATCACTCAGAACATCACAAACACATGGTCAAGGATTTCAAAAAAAGATTTATTGTATCAATAATAGTCACAATCCCAATACTCATTTTATCCCCCTTAATTCAGAAATTTCTTGGTTTAACTATTACCTTTGCAGGAGATAAATATATTTTATGGATATTATCAAGTTTCATATTCTTTTATGGTGGATATCCATTTCTTAAAGGCATATACGAA
>JAAOXY010000053.1 GCA_018221065.1 Candidatus Aenigmatarchaeota archaeon
ATGACATAGGAAAAGTAACTCCTGAAAATGCTGATGATTTATGGACGCTTAGCGAGATAATCACTGCTGACTCTATTGTCACAACTAAGACTATGAGATCTATAGAAATCAGAAGAGGTGGAGAGAAAGAGAAGGTCGGAAGAAAACCAATGGTGCTTTCTGTTCTAATTGAAAAAATAGACATTGGGGAAACTTTGAGACTTGGTGGTAAAATAGTAGCTGGCCCTGAAGATGTTGAACATGATTGGCACACTATTGATGTCAAGCCTGGAACATTTTTAAAAATAGAAAGGAAATGGAAAAGTTGGGAAATAAATAAAATAAAAGCTGCAGAGAAAAAAGCTGACCCTATTCTTATTTGTATACTTGATGATTCTGAAACTGATTTTTATATGATAAAAGAAAACAAGAAACACTTGGTTCATATTCTTGGTGGAACACTTGGAAAGAAAACTGGAGTATCAAAAAAACCAGAATATTATGGAAAAGTCATTGGTGAGTTAAAAAGATATGCTCCAGAAGCAAAGAAAATAATAATAGCTGGTCCTGGATTTGCTAGAGAAGAAATACAAGGATTGATAAAACAGAAAGAAAAAGAACTTATGACAAAAATAATTTTTGATAGTCTTGCTCATACTGGTGAGGTTGGTTTGCAAGAATTATTCAAAAGAGGAATCTTAGAAAAAGTAACAAATCTTAGTAGAATATCTGAAGAAACGGCTGTAGTTGAAAAATTACTTTCTGAAATTGTAAAAGAAGGGAAAGCTGTCTATGGTGGCTGGGAAACAAGAGAAGCATTAGATGCTGGAGCTGTTGAAATTCTATTAGTAAGTGATAAGATGGTGAGGGAAATGGAACCACTATTAGAAGATGCAGAAAAAATGCGAACAAGGGTTATGATAATATCTTCTTTACATGCAAGTGGAGAGAAGTTTTTAGGTTTAGGTGGAGTCGGTGGGTTGTTAAGATATAAACTTACTTCTTAAAAACAATAACTGCATCCCATTCTTTTTCTGTTCTAACAGTAAATTCTTTTTCAATATCTAAAGAAAACAAACCTTTCAAATAATCTATTCTGTCTTTAAAATTATATTCATTACAAAATAAAGTAACAATTAATCTTCCATCTTTTTTTAACAAATCTTCTATGTTTTCTATGTTATCTATAAGATGAATTGTGTCTATGCAAAAAATAGTATCAAATGAATCGTTTTTGAAAGGAAGATTATTACCATCTGCAAGAATCTTTTTTCCTTTTGCTTTTTTTAAATTTTCTAAATCAATATCAACTGCAATAGCATCAATGAATTCTTCTAAAAAACCTGGTCCTGCACCTATGTCTAGGACTTTTCCTTTTACATCTACCTTTGTAAGAATATGTGAAATCTTTTTTCTCTGAGTTTCTCCCATCCACTCAGAATAAATTTTTTCCATCATCATTAATCTAATACTGGATAATCGTAACTTGTGAAACAGATTGCTACAGCAACTGTTCCAAATTCTTTCTTAGGTATGAAACTTCTAACAAATTGTTCTTTCTCACCTAATTCGAACTTTTCAGTATCATATCTAGAAGCAAACATCTCATCTAACATTTTATTTAATGTTTCATCTGCGTTTTGTAATTCTACGCTTCCGGAATATTCTGCTACCAAACCACCAACATTCTCTCCAGATTCTTTATCAAATACCCATCCAAGAATTACTCCTGCTGTTAGTGTTTCTCCCTTTTTACCATCTTTAGATGCCATTATACATTCCATTACAGAACCATGTGTAATCTTCTTTGGTGGGTCTACTCTTACAGCATCTCTAGGCATTATTGAAGAATATTTTATTATATTATAATTGTGTATATTAGCTTCTCGTAAAGCTGCGTCAAATGAGCCTACACGATTATCTATTTCAGATTCACCTTGACCCATAGTTACAAAATATTCTCTAGGCACTCTATTACCAACTATCATAGAAAAGGTTAGGATTCTTAACAGATATAAAGCTTGTTTTTTAGCCTTGTATTGCTGCTACTCTTATTTGTGCATCACAAGTCTGACCACCAACTACACCAAATGGTACACCCATACCCCAATACAATACTTCTGTTGTATTAGATGATGTTGCTGCTACCAATTGATCTTCTCCAAGATCAAAACTACTTGCTGGTGATGCAGTTGTTGTCAATGCTGTAGAACTTCCATATACATTACTTACAGAATAGTTCCATTTCAAATGTGATATTGCAATGTCTGGATTTGTTGGACAATCAAATACTGATGTTCCATTAACATCAACATCAATTTCTACATTACCACCGTTTTC
>JAAOXY010000054.1 GCA_018221065.1 Candidatus Aenigmatarchaeota archaeon
GGAACAATAACTTTCTTACCAATCAATTCTTTATTTTTCTCATCTTGTTCACTTACAAAAATTGAAACACATGATGCAAGTAATTCTGGTCTTGTTGTTGCAATTATTATTTCACCACCATCTTTCAAAGCAAATTTAAGATGAACAAACTCTGACTCAAATTCTTTATCTTCTAATTCTACCTGCGCCAAAGCAGTATGACATTTTGGACACCACAATGATGGTGACTCAGCTCTATAAACTCTATTAATTTTATTCAATTCAACAAAAGATCTCTGAGATATCTTTCTTATCTCAAGACTATTTGTTCTATACACTAATGACCAATCACATGAAATACCAATCTTCTTAAAAATATTTTCATATTTTTCTTCATATTCCTTTGTGACTTCGAGAACCATTTTAGTAAATTCTTCTCTTCCAACATATTCAGCAGTTTTCTTTGTAGCTTTCTCAGTTAAAATCTCAGAAGCAAGACCATTATTATCATAACCGAATGGGAGAAATACGTTGTATCCTCGCATCCTCCAGAATCTAGCCATAAACTCAAACTGTGAATATGAATACATATGACCTACATGCAAATTACCAGAAACTGTTGGTGGTGGTGTATCTACAGAATAAACAGGCTTGTCACTATCAAAATCAAACTTGAATATATTATTTTCTTCCCAAAATTTCTGAATTTTAGGCTCGATAATCTTCGGGTTATACTTGTTTTCCATAGTAAAAGTTTAGGCGATTTCAGACATATAAGTTTTCTTTTACTATCTTTCTTCATGACAGACAAAGTAGCACAGTTGAATTATTGGAATAATAGTAACTGGAGAACACCTTGGGTATATTGCCCATCTCTATGGCATGATATAGAATCTGAAAGAAAATCAAAATATGCATCAGAGATGGTTGAAATAGAAGAAGGGGATAATTTATTAGTTCTTGGTTGTGGACCTGGTTACGAATTGTGGGAATTTGCTGAAAAGCTAAAAAAAGGTACAATGATATGTACGGAACCTTCAGATCTGATATACAAAGCTGAAAAAGTAACAGATATGATAAAAGAAAAATATGGAACGGAAATAATTCTAGTAAAAGAATTTGCAGAAGATTTTGTTGATATTATAGACGAAGATTTTAGCAATGTATTTGATAATGCAATCGGAATAGATGTTCATAGATATCTGCAAGATCCAATTCATGTTTATAGTAAAACCATGAATCTAATAAAAGAAGATGGAGGAATAGTACTTGTAAATACTGTTCTTTATGGTACTCATGATTGTTTCGATTTTATTAGAAACAAAGCTTATGATATAGAACCTTTCAAAAAATTAAATTCTGAACATCATATAGGGGTAAGCCAATTTAATCATAAAATTAGAGAGTTCTTATTATATTTGCAAAAAAATGTACCAGAAGAAGTACACACAAAAAATTTGAAAAAGATAGAAAAAAGTAAAAACATCCCTCAGGATATTATACAAGATGTTATACCCGAAATACTTCCGTTTTAGGTAATTTTTCTGTGTCTATAATCACAAGACCATTATTCACAGGATAAGCAACATTATACACTGGCACTTTTTCTACAAACGCTAATGGTATGCCATAATGAGCATGTCCATGTATTGCAAAAGTAACTCCTGTTTTTACCAATACCTGCTCTAATCTCTGAGAACCAAGACCACTGAATATCATCTTATTTTCACCTTCCAATGTCTTGAAAGTAGGAGAATAATGTGTAAGAAGTATTTTGATATCACATTCAAGATTGACAAGTTGTTTTGCAAGGTCATCCAATCTATCTTTATACATATCCTGAATACCCATCACATTTCCAAGCTGCCACATTGTAGGATGATCCAAAACTCCTCTACTCCCTACAATACCAACTTTCTTTCCATCGATATCAAGAACAACAGAATCGTCATCTAAGAACTTTATCCTATCACCAGCATTTTTCTTCACTAACGCCAAATCTTCATCAAATTCTCTATTACCAGGAATAGCAACTATAGGACATTTCCAGCCCAATTTATCAATAAACTCACCTATCTGTTGGTATCTCCTAAATTGCCTCCACTGATACATATCTCCAGCAAATAATATCAAATCTGGCTCTTCCTCATTCTTCAATTTCTCATAAAATTGCTCGATATTGGATCCCATGGGATCTAAGTCGCCTGTGGTTAGTATTCTCATCGACATTATTTTATAGGGAATACTTAAAACGTTTCTTATAAGCCAAAAATAGGCCTTTTTTCAGGCATTTAAATATCTTAATACTCTTAATGTTATTATGGCAAAAGAACTCGGCAAAACGGAAGAAAACCCAAATAATAATTCAACAGCTCAGCTATGTGCTGGTGTTGCAGAAAAGGGTGTTTTTGACAAAGTAGAATATCTTGGAAGTATAGAACATGCATCTACAGGTGAAATGAGAAATGGATATGTTGAAATACAGAGAGATGGTATACGTGGATTAATACGTAGAGAAGAAACTCCTTCTGCTCTAGGATATAACGGATCTAACGACAATCCAACACACATAATGTATTTCTTTGCTGCAAAACCAGGCGAAGAAATGTTTTTCGGATCATTTGATCCTCTTTACAATAAAGATCTTCCAAAAAGTCCATACAATAAAACATTTGAAGAGCATGCAAAAGATTCTGATGTATACAATTACACAAATTGCCCAGAATTAGAAATTTTTGTAGAAGATGTTTTAGCTCTTTTTAATTAATTTTTCTTTCCAATATTCAAATCTTGCTTCTAGGTCTCCCTCTTTTATGAAATAGCCAGCCCAGTCTGGTAATTTATGTTTAATATGATAAGCTGTCATATATTTTATAAGCCTCTCAGATTCTCCTGGATGCCTTTCAAATCTACGTGGAGGACACATAGCAATTTTTTTACCGAAATCATCAACAAGTGGCATAGCAGGTAACTCAATCACATCTTGCTTGATAAAATCAGCAAATTCGCCAAAAGGAGGGCATTCAATAACATTCAATCCAATCTTCTCAGCAAATTTTTCAGACTCAAAAAGACACTGACCATGAACTTCAGTCACATCACCACAAATTGATCCATCCCTCATAGCTATCTGTGTCAACTCTTTTGCATAACCCTTACGTTCATGCCCTTCACGAGTAGCCATATAATCTAAATAAAGATGAGGTTCAGTATATTCTATTTTTCTAGCATCAAAAGCAATAGTAGTATGATTGAAACTAGAAACCCCATAAACAATACAACTTACAAGTTCCTTATCATCAAAAACTCCAACATGAACTGGATTTCTGATAAAAACAGTTCCATGATTGAGATATCCATCTAACTTCCTACTATTCAATAAACCAGCTACATCCGTGTCATAACCTGTTCTATTAACAGCTTCATGTAATTCAAGAATTTCTAATACCATAAGAAAATATGAACCAAAAGAGATTTAAATGAGCAAACTCAATTCTCAAACTACGGGCGGGTGGCTTAGCCAGGTTAGAGCGCCACATCTTTAATCAGTAGATTAAAGAGGCGTAGCTGATAACGTGGATGTCGAGAGTTCAAATCTCTTCCCGCCCACCAATTATCCAAACCTATGTGACATTTCATCATAAAATTCTACTAAAGATTGTGGAGCATTCCGTATTTCAATATCAACCTTTTCTCCAAATTCTTCCAATATCTCAAGAGCTCGTTGTTCTTGAGGACCCATCACTGTTATCATCATATTATAAGGAACATCTTCATCTTTTTTCGGCTCATA
>JAAOXY010000010.1 GCA_018221065.1 Candidatus Aenigmatarchaeota archaeon
ATGAAATCAATTGGTGAGGAAGATTTCCAGCCTCGTATCGGTTTCAAGACTCGTTATGGTATTGCTTACAATCCATTTGGTGCGAAGAACTACTATCGTAAGTTCTCAGTTTCTAACGTATAATAGAAACACTAAAAAAGAAGAAGGTGAGTTTCGACTCACCTTTTTTTTCGTCTAGAATTCTTATAAATATATAAAAAGGAATATACAGTGGCATTAAAAAAAGAAATAAACTTCGCAAGAAATAACAAGTTTCGGTATCAGATAGTAGCGTTGCCTATCTTAACAGCAATGACACAATCGATTGATATTGAAGCCATCACATTGGCCGAGGTTCAAGCATATAATCCTGTGTTGGATTTAAAAATTCATGGCGAAAAGATGGTATATTCTAATCTTGATGTATCTTTTCTAATAGATGAAAACTATGATGTATTCACAGAGATATATAATTTTACTAATGTGGCTGTCGGCCCATATAGTGTAGAAAACACAAGGAATGAAAACTATACTGATATTGTTATTGATGTATATGATAACAATTCCAGCAACATAGTTAGAAAATTCATATTTGAAGACTGTTGGATAAATACAATTGGTAATTTATCCTTTGATTCCACAGCAGCTGACACCCCTTTATCAACAGCAACATTTGTTTATCAGTCATTTAGAATAGAACCATATAAAACCGATACCACAGGTTTTACAAACCACAACTATTCAAAGATTGAACAATATCCACCAGACCCTTTTGAAACTTGAAAAAGTATAAATATATAAAAATAACAATATAATATAATAGGTAATAAATTATGAAATATATAAAAATAACTGCTTTGATTGTCTCTGTAATGGTTCTGGCTGGTTGTCAGACAGGTGGTGGTACAGCTGTAACAGTTTATGATAAGAGTGGTAATAAGGTACAAGAAACAAGTAGAGATGCGGTTGCTCTTCAATCAGCATATACAGTCGCTTCTGAATGTGAGAAATCCAGAGCAACAATAGGAGAGAACGCAAATTTTGGTGTGATGAATGCTGTTAATCTATCTAAATTATCCGCATCTGCACAGACAGAATATATGAGATCATTACCTATTCTACATATGGCCGGTGTTTTGAAATCAGCAACATCTAAAGAGACTATAGGTTGTCAACAGGCAATCGTTGCTTATTACAATCATTTGAATGTAGCTAAAAGAGAGAATACTTCATTATGGAAGAAACTTATCGGTATCGCAGGTTTTGTAGGTGGCGCATATGTAATCGGAAATTCAGTTGAAGGTATCTTACAATCAGCAGTTGGTGCTAGTGGAACATCTAATACAATCAGTGGATCAAGAGTTACTATGGATTCTGGTAACAACTACAGTTCTCCAGGCGGTATATCAAGTGCTTCATCATCTGGTACTGGACTTGGAACAAATAACTTATATCCTGAAAATGTAGAGAGTAGTACAATATACGGTGGAAATCAACCAAGAGGTTCAACTGCTAATGGTGGTCAAGAAGCATCACCAATAGAATTTCAAAGTAATTCTGGTGACAATGC
>JAAOXY010000055.1 GCA_018221065.1 Candidatus Aenigmatarchaeota archaeon
ATGACAATCGCAGTAAACAATATAAGATTAGTTGTAATCTTTGCATTATTGAGCTTCCTATTTGGATCAGGAGCCATATTCATAATGGCGTGGAATGCAACAGTTGTTGGAACTGCAGTAGGACTTCTAATAAGACAAATTCAACAAAAAGGAGCATCATTACCAGTAGCATTGTTAAAAGGATTACCGTTAGGTACATCTTACTATATTCTCCATCTCATACCAGAAATAGTATCATACTTCTTAGCTGCAATAGCGGGAGCTCTAATATCTTCTGCCATGACTAGATATGACAAATCTTCAGATAAAGCAAGAAAACTCTTCATCATAGCAGGAGGTTTGTTATTGGTAGCGGTAATCATAATACTTCTTGCAGCTGCAATAGAAATCAATATCTCTCATATGATACAGTTGAGAGTGCAAGCATAGGTAAGTTTTAAAGAGATTGCCTCTAATCTACTTCTATGGGAATTCAGATAGCTAAGATATTGCCTAAGACAGAGATAGAACTGTCAGATCTTTCAAACAAAAGAATAGCAATAGATGCATTTAATTGGATGTATCAATTTTTATCAATAATTAGAGATAGAGATACAGGAGAACCATTGAAAGATTCTAAAGGTAGAGTTACTTCTCATCTTTCAGGATTATTTTACAGAACAGCTAAATTATTAGAAGCAGGCATAAAACCTGTTTATGTTTTTGATGGAAAACCACCAGAAATGAAATTTGCAGAAATTAAAGTGAGGAGAGAAAGACGTGCTGAAGCTGCAGAAATAATGAAAGAAGCAAGGAAAGCTGGTGATACTGAAACTGTTAGAAAATATGCACAACAATCTTCTAGATTAAATCAAGACTTAATTGAAAGTGCAAAGGAACTTTTGAAATATATGGGTGTAGCAGTAGTACAAGCTCCATCTGAAGGTGAAGCACAATGTGCATACTTTTGTAAAAATAAAGATGTTTATGCTGTTGCAAGTCAAGATTCTGACAGCCTCATGTTTGGCACACCAAAATTAATTAGAAATTTATCAATAACAGGAAAAAGAAAAGTGCCAAGAAAAGATTCTTATTATGAAGTTAGACCGGAAATAATTGAATTAAAAGAAGTTCTTAAAGAACTTGGTGTTAATCAAGAACAATTGATAACAATGGGTATTCTTGTTGGTACTGATTTTAATCCAGGAATAAAAGGAATCGGACCAAAGAAATCATTGTCTCTAGTAAAGAAAGAAAAGACTTTTGATAAAGTATTAGAAAAAGTAGAATGGAATACAGAGACTCCTGCTAAACAAATCTATGACTTCTTTACAGATCCACCAGTCGATAAAAAAATAAAGATAAAATTCGGTATTCTTGAGCCAGACAAGATTAAAAAATTACTAGTTGATGATTTTGAATTTTCAGAAACAAGAATAATGAAGGTTTTAGATAATCTGAAAAAGACTCAGCCTTCTAAAGGTTCATTGGGGAGTTGGATAAAATGAGATTAAAGAAAGAAGAATCTCTAAAAGATTTAGTTACTTTCAAACCAAACAAACTAGAACCAATACATAATTGGTACTGGTATAAAGAAGGTTATTCTAAAGGATTTGTTGAAGTATTTCTAAAAAGATTCAAAGCAAATTCAAATTCATTAGTTCTAGATCCATTCGCAGGTGTTGGTACTACATCGTTAACATGTAAAGAATATGGTGTACCATCAGTAGCTTTTGATGTTTCTCCTTTGACAGTTTTAGTCTCTAAAGTAAAGACAAGAGATTATGATATTGAAAAATTACAAGAAGCTGTTAAAGAAGCAGGTAAATGGAAATTTGTAAAACCAGACAAAATACCAAAAGATAAATGGTTGAAAAGAATTTTCTCAAAATATGCTTTAGAAGATATTGTATTTTATAGAGCAAAGATAGCAGAAGTAAAAGATGAAAAGATTAGAGATTTTCTTGCTCTTGCTTTGATAGATAGTGCAATGAAAAGTTCATTTGCATACAAAGATGGTGCATTTGTTAGGATAGTAAAAAAAGGTGTACCACCAGTAAAGAAAGTATTCAAATACAAAATACATAGAATGTTAAAAGATCTAAAAAAAGCAGAACTAAATCCCGTACCAACTAAAGTTGAAGTTGGTGATGCAAGAGACATTGAATTAGAAGATGAATCTGTTGATTTTGTAATAACATCACCACCATATCTAAACAAAATAGAATACACAAAAATCTATAAAACAGAATATGCTTTGTTCTTCAACCAACCAGAAACAAAACTAAGAGCTTTTGTTGGTTCGAGAGTAGAAGATTTTGGTGACATGCCACCTATAGCTGAAGCTTATTTTAAAGACATGACTCTTGTTATGAAAGAATTATACAGAGTGTGTAAGAAAGATGCAAAGCTAGCAATAGTAATTGGTGGTGGATGTTTCCCAGAAGGTGTGATAGAAGTTGATACAAAACTTGCAAACATAGCTCAAGATATTGGATTCAAAGTAGACAGAATATTAGTAGCAAGAGAAAATTGGTGTACAAAAAAGAGAGTAATAAAAATTGGAAAGATGAGAGAAAGTGTAGTTCTACTCAAGAAGTCGTAAATCCATGTTTTCCAATCAAAGGAACAAATACAAATGTTCCCATCTTAGATTCTTCAAAGTTATCTTCACCTATTTTGTTTATCACTAACATTTCTTGAACAAATCTATTGCCAACAGGTATTATTAATTTTCCACCAACTTTCAATTGTTTCTTAAGTTCAACTAGCATCTGTGGTGCAGCAGCAGTGACTATTACTCTATGAAAAGGTGCTTCCTTTTCTAAACCCTCTGTTCCATCTCCTTTGATAACTTTTACATTTTTGAATTTCTTTAGATTTTTTCTAGCCATCTTAACAAGTTCAGGTATCCTTTCTATAGAATATACCTTACCAGTATCTCCAACCAATTTAGATAATATAGCAGTTTGCCAGCCAGAACCAGTTCCAATCTCAAGTATTTTATATCCCTTTCTTATCTCAAGAGCTTCAGTCATCATTACTACAGTGCTAGGTTGCGATATTGTTTGTCTATGACCTATAGAAACAGGAACATCATCATAAGCAGCCATTTCATTATTTTTAGGAATAAATCCATGCCTAGGTACTTCTCTAAGTGCTTTCTCAATACGCTTAGATCTAAGAGTACCACTGTTTTTCATATGTTCTATGAGGTCTTCAAGCGCCAAATTCTTCTTAACCATACATTTATGTTGTACTTTCTATATATTCAATCTATGCCTAAGACCCTTGATAGCCTAGAAGCTGAAATAAAATCTTTGAAAATCCAAGGTGCTAGATCAATAGCTCTAGAAAGCCTAAAATTCCTAAGAACACTTTCTAATAAAAAAGGATTTGGTAGAGAATTTGATAGAGCTCTAAAGAAGCTAGAAGCAGCCAGACCAACAGCAGTCATAGCTCATAATATCCTAGAAGAATTGAAAAAGGACAAGAGCAAGAAGACTATTGACAGACTAGTAAAAGGTCTAAATGAATTTCCAAAAAGAATTGGTGATAAAGGCTACAAGATAATAAAAAATAATTCTACCGTACTTACATTCTGTCATTCTTCTGAAGTTATGGGTTTGCTAAGAACAGCAAAGAAAAACAAGAAGAAATTCTCTGTTATAGTTCCAGAGACACGTCCTCTGTATCAGGGACACAGAACAATGTCAGATCTAAAAGAAATGAAAGTTCCAGCAACTCTCATAGTTGACAGTGCAATAGCATCTATGATGAAAGATGTTGATATTATTATTATTGGTTCAGATGCAATGAGAAAGGAAGGAAATGTAAACAAGATAGGAAGTTTAGGATTATCTATAATTGCAAACAAATTCAAGAAAAAGATATATGTTGTTGGCGACTCTTACAAAATTGACAATCGAAAGAAATTTATTATTGAAGAAAGACCAGCAGAAGAAGTTGCTAATATAAAAGGAAAGATTAAAAATCCTGCTTTTGATGTTACTACATGGAAATATATTTACAGAGTAATCAATGAGAAAGGAATCTTTACTCCAACCAATGCTTTAAGATCGAGGTGATATGATGAAAGGTGCGTATACAGGTTTTGTTAATACAAGATACAAACCAACTAGTAATGATCTAGTTTGTAGTTTCTATGTTGAACCTGCTCGAGGAAAGACAATGAGACAAGTAGCAGAACATGTTGCAGGTGAAAGTTCTGTCGGTACTTGGACAGAAGTAGCGACAATGAGCCCAAAGATAAAAAAAATGGGTGCAAAAGTTTTCAAGATAAATGGAAACTGGATTAAAGTAGCTTATCCTTCCGAATTATTTGAACCAGGAAATATGCCTCAGATTCTAAGTTCCATAGCAGGAAATATTTATGGAATGAAATCATTGAAGAATCTTAGACTCGAAGATATCCAATGGCCAAAGAAAATAATGAGATCATTCAAAGGACCACAGTTTGGAATAAAAGGAATAAGAAAATTCTTAGAAGTTGATAAAAGACCTTTGTGTGGAACAATAATAAAACCAAAATTAGGATTAAATGAGATAGGTCATGCTCAAGTTGCATTTGAAGCATGGTTAGGTGGAATAGATATTGTAAAAGATGATGAAAACTTAACATCTCAATCATTTAATAGATTTGAAAAAAGAGTTAAAGAAACGCTAAGAAAAAGAGACAAAGCTGAAAGAAAGACTGGAGAAAAGAAAGTCTATATGCCAAACATTACTGCAGAAACAAAAGAGATGTTACGAAGAGCACACATTGTAAAAGAAAACAATGGAGATTATGTTATGGTCGATGTTCTCACAGTAGGTTGGTCAGCTGTACAAACATTAAGAGATGAGATGCAAGATTTAAAATTAATTATACACGCTCACAGAGCAATGCATGGTGCTATAACTAGAAACCCAAAGCACGGTATGTCTATGCTCGCAATAGCAGACATCGCAAGATTGATTGGTGTTGATCAATTACATATTGGAACCGTTGTTGGAAAGATGGAAGGAAATAAAAAAGAAGTTGTTGCAATCGGTGAAGAGATAGAAAGAAAGTTCATCCAAGCAAAAGGTCACATACTTGCAGAAAAATGGGGAAATATAAAGCCTGTGTTTGCAGTTTGTTCTGGTGGTCTCCATCCAGGACTTATTCCAAAATTAGTTGATTATTTGGGTGAAGACATTATAGTTCAAGCTGGCGGTGGAGTGCATGGTCACCCAGGCGGTACAATGGCTGGTGCACATGCTATGCGTCAAGCAATAAATTCATTCAGAGATAATATTCCTCTTAAAGAATATGCAAAGACACATAAAGAATTAAAAGAAGCAATTGAAAAATGGGGATATATTTAAAGATTAATTACAGAATATAGAAAGGTGTGTTCATGAAGATACCAAAACTTACAAAAACAGATATAATAGCAGTTGCAGCATTGGTAATATTCGTAGTTATAATGGCTATGCCAATTTACTTTCCAGCAACTGACTGCGAAGTAGCACGACCAGGATACGAGTGTGAAACAGCAAAGAATGTTATGATAGAGCACTGTGAATATTGGGGAGAATTTGAATGTGATACAAGTGCAGACAATAGTCTTCCGCAAGTCGAATGGTATTTAGAAAACTTATGTGACATAGCAAAAACACATGAATCATTAGACTGTGCAAATCTTAAACTAGCATGTAATCAAGTATCTGGTAAACAGATCTGTCCTGGTGTATGAATGAAGCTACGTGCAAGATCAATTGGTTTTGAAACTGGCGGGTTAGGAGTTGTAATTCTTAACAAAGCAGATGTAGGAAGATTAGGTTTACATTCATTAGATAGAGTAATTCTTTCAAAAAATAAAAAGACAACAACAGCAGTTGTTGATGTTTCTGAAAAATTTGCAAGTGAAGGAGAAGTAATAACAAGTGAAGAAATAACAGAATATCTTAAGTTAAGACTTGGCGATGAGATAGATGTTCTTCCAGCACCAACACCTCAATCTGTCAGATACATTAAACAAAAAATTATGGGAATGAAATTAAACAAACAAAAGACAGAAGCAATAGTAAAAGACGTTGTTGCAAAACATCTTTCTGATATTGAACTTTCAGCATTTGTTACTGCTTTAGAAATTCAAGGATTGTCAATGGATGAAGTTGAATATTTAACAAGAGCAATGGTAAAAACAGGAAAGACACTAAAGATACCAGGAAAATTAATTGTTGACAAGCATAGCATTGGTGGAATACCAGGTGATAAAACATCTATGTTATTTGTTCCAACAGTTGCAGCAGCAGGTCTTATAATACCAAAAACATCTTCTCGTGCAATAACATCACCTGCAGGTACAGCAGATAG
>JAAOXY010000056.1 GCA_018221065.1 Candidatus Aenigmatarchaeota archaeon
CAACAATATCTGTTTTAGAACAAAAAGAACTCAAAGAAAATGTTATAATAACAGGTTCTGTAAATGAAAACGGAACAATAGGACCTGTAGGTTCAATATATGAAAAAGCTGAAGCTGCAAAAAATAATGGAGCAAAATTATTCTTAGTCCCAAAAAACAGTAGCATCGAAATAGAAACAAAACCTTCTAAGGTATGTGAAGACAAAGATGGTATTGAATATTGTGAAACAAAATACGTTGAAACATCAACAAACATTGGAGAAGCAGTTGGAATAATGGTCTTAGAAGTTTCTAACATACAAGAAGCAATGAATTACATGATAATTCCATAGACTTAAAAAGTATTAGTACCTAGTTCTATTTGGTCTCGATGACTCCTGACAGGCAGAATAAGCCTTTATGGCAATGACTTCAAGAAGGTGAAATGAGAGGCTCTCATTTCAAAAAAATTAAGCCTTTTTCTTTCCCATGATTCTGAAAACCTTTGTACCGCATGTTGGGCATACTCCTTTAGTAGCTAACATACCGTTCTTCATTTCCACTTCTTCGGGATCCTTTATCTCTACTTGTACTCTACATTTCATACATCGTCCTTCTACCATCTAATATCACCTCATTAAAAAGAATCTTCATCTCAAAGATGTAAAGTCTACATATACATTAGTACAGTTTGTAGACACTCTTATTTCTCTAACATTTGTATCATTATTAAGATCACCTGATTTTATAGTACCTATAGCTCCTGGAACTAACTCTGTACCTAAAGTATCATCAAATGTCTCAATAGTATCATCATCGTATATCACAACAAACTTGAAACCTCCTAAAGGTACGTATTGTGCTTCTACAGCAGCTATTATCTCATCATCCTGATACTTAGGATAATCTGCTGTAACATAACTTACATATCCTCCAATACAAGTCTGAGTCTGTAATGTTTGTTCTGTAACACCTGTTACCCAATTTGCTAATATTGCAGCTACAGCCATAGTTATAGCTATTAACAGAACAGATGCAACCAATGGTGATATACCCTTTCTCATATAATCAACTCAATTCTGATTTAGGAAGTCTTGTATATAAAGATTCCTAACTCACGGTCATAGATAGCTCAGTTTTCCCAGATACCGAGTTATATCCATCATTTGACACAATAACGTTCCAATTACCACCATCAAACGCAGCAGTATCAAGTATGTCAACATCATCATAAGATATTATCATAGTAATCTCTCCAACAGAACCCGTTATATTGATTCCATCAGTAATATTTGATAATCCTGCAGAATATATTTGACTTTTAGAATCCATTACAAAAATAATCTTATCTGAAGCATCATCTATTCTATAATTCCCACCAAACGTAGATAATCTTAAATTTCTTTTAGCACCTTCTCCCTGAAAAACAACATCTTTTATTGCAGTGTCAATTGTTTGTAGATTATTTTTTGCATCTTGAAAAAGTAATATTTCTTCTGATCTATCAACTATAGGATTTCCTACCTGAAATGTCAAAGATATTGCAGCTAAGCTTATAGCTATGATAAGTACCGTAGCAACAAGAGGATTAAGACCTTTCATATCAATACACATCTCTTTCGATTGTAAAGCTATCTGATAGATAAGATTTGTCATTTCCTAAATAAATATAGACATCAACTATCGCATTCGAACTTGTTTGAGATACATTATAGGAAATAGTATGATTCATTCCTCTTTGTGAATAATACTCTTCAGAAAATAAAACAAACTCATCAAGATTATCTGTTATATTTTCAGAATTCAGTAAAGACGTACTAATCACATGTACATACTCTTCTTTAAGATCAATAAAATCATCATAAAAACTTTCTTTCCGAAGATTTGAAACATCCATCACACTAGCTCTCAAAAAAACTAGCATTATCATAATAAAAATTGCAGTTACCAAATATATTTGACCTTTCATCATGACCACATCCAAACATTCACCAACTTAGGTTCACGCTCATAATTATCACCAGATATCAATCTACTTACTAAAACAACAGTAGAATCTGGTAAACCACTTGTAGAGCAATCAACAGAAGAACATATTTCTACTTTATGATTTATTCCAGGCATACAGTCATCAAGTTCATCTTCTATTTCACTTTCTAAATCTTTCATAGCATAATTTCTAAGATTTCCTTCATCATATATCTTATCTAAACAATAATCTCCAATAATTGAAAAATCTTTTTCAGGATATGATACAGGTGCATCATAAAGCATTATCACTGTAGCTAGTATTAACAAAACAGCCAAACTTGCTTCTAGTGTTTTAATAAAACCTTTCATAACCACACCCTCAATACTGCAACATCAGGTACAATAGAACCATCAGAATCTTCTCTTAATACTGACACTCTATGAACAACAACATCTGTATCAGGAGGTGCTGGACCAAAATTGCATCCAGTTAATTGTAATTGGAAATAATGATCTGTTTTCAATTCATCTTTAAAATCATCAAATGACATGCTCATCATATCAGAACATTTTTCATAAGATACAACAGGAACACTAGATTCTGAAATGATAATTCCAGTTATATTTTTTTGTATTACATTGGTCTCATAATTAATTTTTGTAGTTGAATTCCCTCTATAGAAAAGACTCAGGTATTCTTTTTCATATTCAGAAAATGAAACTGAAAATACAACAGTAACATTCTCAGAATATTCATCAATAGATGTACTCTTCTCATTAAACTCATCATCATAAATGTATATATCATCAGCAACATCTCCAGGTTCTAAAGATATCTTGAGACTCTCACTGTGTGAACTATTACCAATTTCTTCAAACATCATCTCTATTTTCTTAACATCATCAGAAAGATAATCTTTCAATATTTGATTTGATAATGAAACTTTAGCAGAATCTAATTGATCTGCTCTTATCATACCAATATTCTCAGTAAAATCACCAACTGCATAAAATATTATGAATGATATTATCGCTATTGTTATTCCTATTGCAATTGCAAAATCTACTTCTGTCATTCAGCAACCACCCTTATTGTATCTCCTGAAGTTCCTCTTACCAATTCTAAATAAGCCGGTATCTTTACAAGTCCTTCCATATTAGCATCAACATCTATTTCTCTTGTAACTATAGCTAACGAAGAACTAACAGTTATAGTATCTTCAGTAAAGATTATAAGATAATCTTTTCCGCCAATCTTTTCTGGGAAATCCAGATTAATTTTTGCTATAGATATATTTCCACCAGTTGAAACAAATTCAGAATCTTTTGACAATAAATTTAAATCAAAAACATCTTCTTTTATCGATTCTACCACTATAGACAATTGTGTATTCATAGTTTGTTCATCCATGTC
>JAAOXY010000057.1 GCA_018221065.1 Candidatus Aenigmatarchaeota archaeon
GGCAACAGCGAATGGAACTATACTTACATGGACAATTTCTTCTCTAACCCCTGATGAAGAGACGTCTTTTGCATTTGGGGCTGAGGCTGTTCAGGGTTATATAGAAATAGACGCTTCAGGTGAGATAGAAGTATCTACTGAAGTTGTTGAAACATTAAATCTTCATGAAAGTGTTGAAGGTGCAACAAAAGAATATGAGAGAATAGATCTTCTTGGTGAAGGATATATTTCTCATATAGAGTTTGATATTGAAATTGCTGAAGATAATTCTAGAGAAAGTGATACAATATCAGATCCAGGTCCTTCTGGTGGTTCTGGTAAAGCATCACGAACTGTAGCATCGATAACAGGTGCTGCAATTTCATTTGAAGACACTCTTAAAGTTTTTATTAATACGGAAGGTGACTGGAATGGTAATCAAACATTATTGGGAGAAGTTGATACAAGTTATTCTGGTACTATTTCAGCTGATCTTGAACCTGAGACATATTATAATAAGTTTTATTTCATATTCAGACCAGATACTGATGTTGATATTGAAATTAATACAATAAATATAACAAGAGAAGTAAGTTCTGTTATTGATGATTCTGTGGAACTAGAACTTTTGATATCAGATGGAAATGTTACTTTTGAATTAGCAAACATAGATGTTTTAGATGCTGACGGAAATGTTGTAAATTGTGAGATAAAGATATTGAATTCGGTAACAAAGGTTCCTTTGTCAGAATTTGGGATAATGAGTAAAGATCTTGCTGGTGATATTGAAGAAGGTTATTATGATGTTGAATTAATACCAGAAGAAGGTCCAATAGAGAAGATGTATTTTGAAGATGTTCATCTTTTAGCTAATGAAACTGTTAATTTTAAAATAGATAATCCAACTGATAATGAAGAGTTTACAGAACTTTATGCAATTGATCCTACTTTGATTAACTTTATAGAAGCAGAAGTTACTGTTACTGCAAAAGGAACTGCTTTACAAAAATGTAAAGACTGGAATTTTATTGAACAAACGTGTGAAGGTTCTTGGGAATTTTTGAAAACAATAACACCTGGCGAAATTTATACATTTACTTTGACTCCTGAGGATCCTGGTTTTGCAGAAACAAATTGTACATATAGACGAAACTTTACATTTAACAATGCTCATTCTTCTGAAAATCTTACTGATTTTCCTGTTTTAGTTGTATTGAATAGTTCGAGAATTGATTATTCATCAACAAATGAAACAGATATAAGATTTTATGATAGTGATGGTTCGACGCTATTAGCTCATGAAATTGAATTGTGGAATGAATCTGGTGATTCATATATTTGGATAGGAGTTCCACAAATAGATGCTGGTTCAACAACGGATAACATAGCTGTATATTATGAATGTACAGATAGTGCAGTGCAGAATGTTACAGGAGTTTGGGATGCTAATTATGTTATGGTTCAGCATATGCAAGAGACATCTGGAATTCATTATGACTCAACAAGCTATGGAAATAATGGAACAAATTCTGGTACAACACAAGATGCTGTTGGAAAAATAGATGGGGCAAATTATTTTTCAAGTGGTGATTATATTGATGTTACTGATAGCAGTAGCTTAGAACCTACTGATGCTGTAACTGTCGAAGCTTGGGCAAATTCAACAGGAGTTCAATATGGTAATATATTTAGTAATACTGAATATGCAGATGTGTGGGGGGATGGTTATGTTTTATGGTATAATAGTAATACAGAAATAAGATTTGCTGTTAATGACTATACAGCCAATGATGCCACTAGTAGTATAACATCTGCAAATATGAATTATATTGCAGGAACATATGATAAAGATGCAGGGAGTAATCAAGTTAAGATTTATGTCAATAGTGTTCTCGGTACTTCTGCTAGTGAGATAGCAGTTATAAGTTATGATGCGGCTGCAAAACCAACTATGAATGATGCAGGAACAAATTCTCAATTAGTAGGAATTATTGATGAAGTTCGTGTTTCAAACATATCAAGAAGTGCAGATTGGATAAATGCTTCATATTTGACCATGAGTGATAATTTCATTAATTATGGTGGTGAAGAATTAGGAAACGCTGTTCCAACACATACAACTCCTGTATTAAATTCGACTTCAGATATAAACACTACTTCAGAAAATTTGACTTGTTATAATCAAACTACAAATGATACTGATGGAGATCCTGTAAAAAATATTTACAATTGGGATAAGAATGGAACTTCGTTAGCAGTATTGAACATGCCGTTTGAAGGTGGAAGTAATTCAACTTATACAAAAGATTATTCTGGAAATTCAAATGATGGAATTGTCAATGGTTCAACTTGGAATTCAACTGGAGGTTATGATGGAAAGGGAGCTTTTGAATTTGATGATGTTGATGATTATATTGAAACTGGATTAAATCTTTCTGACATGAATACGGATTGGTCATTTTCTGCATGGATTAAAGGGAATATTGACACTGATGAAATGTGTATTTTTGGTGAAGATGGTGTAGGCAGCAATTTATGTATGGGTAGAAATAATGATCTCCTTTGGTTAAGAGCAACAGGAATTACTAATTTTAATTTTTTGAATACGAATATTTCAGACAATGATTGGCATCATGTAGTATTCTTGGGTAATAGTACCGATACGAGTGCATATTTAGATGGTACTTTAGGGGAAGTTGTAAATGAATCACTCAATTTACCAAACAGAGAATTATTGTGGATTGGGGGTCAGGCTGGTACGTCTAGATATTGGAACGGAACAATAGACGATGTTAGAGTATATAATTATTCTCTTTCAGCAGAACAAATTTTAGAATTATACAATAATAAAACTAATTTAATCGTTTCAAATGAAACAACTTTTGGAGATAACTGGACATGTGAAGTTACACCAAACGATGGATATGAAGATGGAACAACATTAGAATCAAATTCATTATTGATTTCACTACCTGATTCAACACCACCAGCTTCAGTAACAGGATTGAACAATCAATCAGCAACTTTTACTTCAATTTATTGGAACTGGACAAATCCTAGTGATCCTGATTTCTCAGAAAATATAATTTATATTAATGGAAGCAATGTTGCAAATACAAGTAACAATTATTATAACGCAACTGGATTAACAAATAGTACAATTTATGTTATAACTGTTCACACTAAAGACACAACTGGTAATGTAAATGATACTGACGTTAATGATACAGCAAATACATTGGTACCAGATATAACATCACCAACATATTCAAGTGAAGCACAAAATCCATCAACACCAGCAATATATTCGTTCGGTGGAAATTATCAATTTAATATAACTTGGATAGATGTGGTTGCAGTAGATGAAGTGGTACTAGAATTTAATGGTACGAATTATTCATATTTAGATTCAGATATTTCCAAATCAGGAAATGAATATTACATAACATTAGCAGATCTTGCAGTAAACACAGGTGGTTATAGTTACAAGTGGTATGCGAATGATACTGCTGATAATTGGAATGTAACAGGAGCATTAACATATGTTATAAACAAAGCAGATAATCCAGTAAATTTATATTTTAACGGTACACAGAATTCAAATAGAACTTATACATATCCAGAAGTAGTTAATAC
>JAAOXY010000058.1 GCA_018221065.1 Candidatus Aenigmatarchaeota archaeon
TACGGAGTAACAGAAGCTCCTAAAGGGTGGAAGACATTTTTCACCGGATTGATACTAATGGGTCTCTATCAAATCATGAAAATACCATACACATACAAATTAATCGAAGGAGATATACCATTATTAATTTTCCTCATATTCCAATTGTTCGCAATTGGTGTTTTGACCTATGGTCTTTATTTATTGAAAAAAGAGGTAGAATTTGGATAGGTGATGTTTTTGGTTTTCGAAAAGGAACTCAAAGATCTTATGAAAAAAGGTAGTAGCGGAAAAGTAAGTATAAAAACATACAGAATGGTGACACATGGACTTCAAGAAATATCTGTAGGATATTCATCTGCATTATATTTTGCAGGAAAGAAAATAGCAAAAAATATATTAGCAGATCAAATAAAAGGAAATGATTTGAAGTCAATCATAAAAAGCTTAAACAGTTTCTTCAAAAAAGAAGGATTGGGAACACTCAGCATAAAAGAAATGACAGAAAAAACAGCCACAATAATATTAAAAAATTCTGCATCAAGTAGTGGAATGACACCAGTTGGAAAACCTGTTTGTTTCTTCGAGAGTGGACTTATGTCAGGCGTACTTGAAGTAAAGACAAAGAAAAAAGTCATTGTAAATGAAGTACTTTGTGGAGGACTAGGGGACAAGATAGACGAATTCCTAGTAAAATTTGAGTGATTATTATGGGTAGAGTAAAAACAGGTATTATCGGATTGGATCATCTTCTCGGAGGAGGCCTACCAGAAAAATCTTCCATAATGTTAATAGGTCCTCCTGGTTGTGGTAAGACTACTTTAGCTCAACAATTCATGTCACAAGGAATAAAAGAAAAAGACGGATTAATGTATGTTACTCTTGATGCTGGACCAGAAGAAATAGAATCTTCAATGAAGAGCTTTGGTTGGAAAACAAAATCTCCTTGCTTAAGTTTCATAGATGGTTATTCATGGCGTGTTGGAGAACCAAAAGGAAAACATGTTATGTCAAATCTTGGAAATATAAATGAATTAAATATAGCAATAAGTGCTGTCATAGATGAACAGAAAAAATTTGTTGGAAAAAGAAGTGTCTTTGATTCAATGTCAACTTTATTGATATACGCAAATTCATCACTTGTAGTAAAATTTATTCCTGTTATGATAGCAAAAGAAAAGAAAGCTGGTTATACAAATATTCTCATTCTCGAAGAAGGAGTACATGATCAAAAAACAGTAACAACATTAAATTATGTAACAGATGGTGTTATAGAATTCAAAATGGAAGGGGACAAAAGATTCTTAAGAGTCAGTAGGATGAAAGCTACAAAACATAAAAGAGATTGGGTAGAGTTCAAAGTCACTGACAAAGGAATTGTTTTGATGTGATAGCATGTTCAAATGGGAAAAAGAATATTCAGAATATGCGCAAAGTGTAAAAAACTTAGGCATAAGACCATATCGAGATATGCCAAGACTTAGAAAGACATTAGGAGATGAACTTCATATTCTCGTATTTCAAGACATATTCTACTCCATGTTAGCACTCTCACCTAAAACATATGCATCATACATATACACATGGGGAAAATTCATAGGAGCAGAAACAACAAAACAAAGTTTAAAGGTAAAACATAAGACATTAACAATCAAACTAAATTCAAAATTATTCTACATGAACTTACTCGAAGACAAATCTATAATAGACATTGCTTTCAAATGGTTAACCTATTATAGAATAGGTATACCAGAATTAATATTCTTAGACAAAACAGCAAAGACATTCAGAATATCAATTGATGAATTAATGAATTCTTGGGATCTTCCAAACATCCATAAAAAAACTTGTTATTTCCCAACAGGATTCTTTGCAGGTTCCTTTGAAACTATTTTAGGAAGACCAGTGAACATAGTAGAAACTCAATGCATTTCAAATGGTAATAAACATTGTGAATTGGGTGGGGCAGTAGAACTTCCTGAACATAAATTTGACGTATTAACAAAAAAAGACTACAGTAAAATACAAAAATCCATATACGATAGAATGTTTGTAGAAAAAAGATCAAGATCAAAATTATCAGACTGGGCTCATTTAGTCATGCTTCAAATATTCTATACTGGTATACTACTCTCGTCAAGAGGAGGACATACCATGTTATACTGGGTTGGAAAAAATTCTGGAAAAGAAATTGGAAAGAGAATAGTACGAAAAAGAATCAAAAACAAAAACAAAAGATTTACAGAACTCTTCAACTACCTGAAAATAGGAAAATTGAGCACTACAAAATCCAAAGAAAGTAAAAATAATATTAAATATATTGTCAAAGAAAGTGCATTCTCAGTTGGAACAAAATTCGGACAAAAAGTAGATTCATATATAGCTGGCATGATATGTGGTTTCTTAGAAGCAACAATGAAAAAACAATGCAGTGTAATAGAAACAAAATGTATAGCAGACGGTAACCATCAATGTGAATTTATCACTGTTTAATGCCTGCAGTTGCAAGAACCTTATCTGGATTCTTACTATAATCAGAAAATATATTTGCTACTTCATCAAATCTAGTTATTCTTTTCTTTACCATCCAATCGAGTAATTTCCTTCTTCTAACAGCTTCTTGTCTCAATTTTTCCATCTCAACTCCTCTTGATTTAGAAAGTTCTTGCATCAACCAAGAATACCCTCTATATTCAAAAGTATCATGACTTGCCAACCAGCCATAAACTTTATTTGTTCTCGCATTTCCTGTCTTAGAATCAACAGCTTCTATTTCAACTATTTCTTTTACTCTTCTTGCAGATTCTCCTTTATGTCTTGCATGAATCATTATAACAACAACATCTAATGTCTCTAACAAACTGGCAGAAAGATTTATTGGAGGTGTTTCAAGTCTGTTAATAAGATCTTCTACCTTACCAGCATGCATTGTACCAAAAGATGGGAAACCTGCAGCCATACCTTGGAACATAACATATGCTTCTTCACCTCTTACTTCACCAACTATTACATAATCCGGTGATTGTCTGAAACTTTCTTTTAGTAAATCAAATAAAGTAACTTCACCATAACCTTTTGCAAATCCAGCCCTTGCAACAGAAGGTATCCAATTATCATGTGGTAAATTAAGTTCTCTTGTATCTTCTATTGATATAATCTTAGCTGTAGGTGGTATAAACATTGTTAATGCGTTCAAGAAAGTTGTTTTTCCTGTTCCAGCACCACCAGCTATCAAAGTAGATGCCCCTGATTCTATTGCTAACCATAAATAAGATAACATTTCAGTACTAACAGTATTGTTAATAACTAGAGATATTGGTGTCAAAGGTTCTGCAACAAATTTTCTTATTGTAAATGTTGGCCCTCTTGTTGTTACATCAGAAGCAAATGAAGATTGTACCCTACTCCCATCTGGTAAAGAACCATCCAAAAGTGGTTCACCATAAGATATGAATCTTCCACATCTTTCAGCAAGCTTTACCACAAACTCTCTGAGTTCATCACTACTATTATAAACTATATTTGTCTTTATGGAACCATATTTTTTATGAACAACATAAAGATTTACATCAGTACCATTACAACTTACATCCTCAACATATGGATCTTTCATAAATGGTTCTATTCTATTTAGACCTACAAAATTCCTGTAAATGTGATACATTATTTTAGTATAGTTATCTTTACTAATTTTCATGCCATATTCATCTATAACTTTCCGTATTTTTTCTTCAAGATAATCAACAGCATCTTCTACAACCTTTATCGCAGAAAGTTCAATATCAAGTATCTCCAAAAGACCATTGACAATATCTTTGTACATTTTTTGTTCATCTTTTGTAAGTTTAGGCTCAATAATACTGTATATTATTTCCTTTGTTTTCGGATTCCATTTAATATTAGCATATGCAAAAGGCTCTATCAACGGATATGTAACATTAATTTTCTCATTACCTTCTGGAAGAATTATTAATCTTGGTGTTGTTGTAATTTTAAAATCAGGTAATTTAGCTGATTTCTCTTTAGAAAATAATTTCTTCATCTTACCAAAAAACCCTAAAGGCATTTCAAGTTTTAATTTCTTTTTAATAGCTTTCTTTTTAACAGTCTTCTTTTTCTTGACAATTTTCTTCTTTACAACCTTTTTCTTAACAGTTTTCTTCTTAGTTGCCTTTTTCTTAGACTTTAAAGAAACCAATTTTCCCAACTTTACGCCTTTCTTCTTAACAGCCATGCTTTCTAATAGGTAAAACTCATTATTAAAGATTGCTAATTAGAAGCTGTGATAACAGGAGTTTCAGCAATATCAGCTATTGCATAATAACTATGACTACCAGAAATAGGAGGAGTAAATGTAACATTGGTTGCGTCATTTGGATTCAGTATATCTGGATATTCTGAACTTACTAACGAATTATCAAGATAAAATCCTAAATCACGAAGTGGCACCAAACCACAATTTCTTATATTAACCATACCTGCTGTAGCATCTAAATCCTCAAGACTCAAACAAGCTCTACTTCTCTGATATTGTTGATTTAATTCATCTTCTGGAAATATATCAAATGTAACATTACTTGTCCAGATATAGAGTGCTCCAACTAATGATATTGATATCAATATCAAAAGTATTGCTATTACAAGAGTTGAAACTCCTTTCATAATGGTAAGTTTAAATTCTTTGGTTAATAAAGATAAACCATGTTGACAGAATCTCAGCTAAAGCAATTGCAAAAAGCAAATTATAGAATGTTTGGAAAAAATATGCACAGTGCTGTAAAGCTTTGTCACTGGTGCAAAGAATCAATAAAAACTGGTGAAAAACGAGTCTGTTACAAACAAAAATTCTATGGAATAAAATCTCATAGATGTTTACAAATGACACCATGTTTGCCAATATGTAATCTAGGTTGCAAATATTGTTGGAGAGATCAATCATATTTCACGAGAAAATGGGAAGGAGATATAGATAAAGCAGAAGAAATAATAGAAGGTTCTATCGAAGCTCAGAGAGCACTATTAACCGGATTAGGTGGAGTAGAACATGATAAAAGATGTTTAGAAGAAGCGAAAGATCCAAATCAAGTTGCAATATCTCTTGACGGCGAACCAACCATGTATCCATACATTTCTGATCTTGTAAATGGTTATAACAAAAGAGGCTTCACAACATTTCTAGTAACCAATGGTAACTTCCCAGAAGTCTTAACAAGATTTGAAACACTACCAACTAATCTTTACTTATCATTATCATCAACATCAGAAAAGATGTTCAATCAATTACAAAATCTTGTTAGTATGGGTTCTTGGAATAATGTTCAAAAAACCTTAGAATTGTTTAATGAACTAAAAACAACTCGTGTCATAAGATTAACTCTAATAAAAGGCATCAACATGATAGAACCTGAAAAATATGCAGAATTAATTAAAATAGCAAATCCTGATTACATAGAAGCCAAAGCATACATGCATATAGGTGCATCAATAAACAGATTAGAATTTGAACACATGCCAACCCATGATGAAGTAAAAGAATTTGCTCAAAAAGTTGCAGATTACTCTGGCTATACTATTTCTAATGAACAAAAAGAAAGTAGAGTAGTTCTATTAAAAAAATAGAAACTATCTCTTGTATTTTGCAACTTGTTGTGTAACGTCTACATTTGTAAGAAATTGTGCTCTACAACAATAACTTACAACACCCAACTCATCCAATACTTTTCCCGGGTCTTCTCCAGAAGCTACTCTTGTATTAAAGGATTCCCAAAGTTGTGCAATTGGTCTTCCACAACTAAAACATCTAACAGGTATCATCATTTTTTTAACCTCCTATCTCTTTGAGAGTTGCTTCCTCTTTCTTGGTCCACAACTACTCCTAGATGGTTTGTGTGGTTCAGTTCTTCTTACATCAGCAACAAGCAATGTTCCATCATAATCATCAAATTTGGGTTTCAACGACTTATCTATTTGAACAAGACCCTTTGCAATAGCTTGTCTAGCTGCAGAAGCTTGGCCAAACATTCCACCACCTTGAACATTAACTTTAAAGTCAAATTCATTTGCTTTTGGTCCTGCAAGTATCATTGGTTCTTTTATTGAAAGTCTAGCAACAAAAGGTGTGTATTGTTCTAAAGGCTTTCCGTTTATTGTTACTTTACCTGTTCCAGGTTTAGCAACCATTCTAGCAACGGCCCTCTTTCTCTTTCCTATAGTTTGTATTACTTTTTTCTTAACCATATTTTTACACCTTTGCGCCCATTCTCCTAGATAATTCTTGAAGCGTCATATATTTACATTGTAAATCATCAACATTCTTAACTAACCTTTCAGCTTTTTTAATTCCGTCAGGATTTCCATTAAATACTCTCAATTTCTTTATTGCCTCTCTTCCTTTTGCTTTCTTGTAAGGCAACATACCTCTTATTACTCTTCTTATTATCATATCAGGGTATCTTGGATAAAAAGGTCCGTTCTTTGGATCTCCTCTTACTCTTTTATGATTGAATCTTTCAAACACAACTTTTTTCTTTCCTGTTATGACAGTCTTCTCTGCATTAATTATGATTACATTCTCTCCACACAACAATTTTTTTGCTGTTGTTGAAGCAAGTCTTCCCATTACTGTATTAGTTGCATCTATTATCATATTTATCACGCCATTATCCTTACTTTACTTCCCTTTGGATTTTCTTTTACTAATTGTCGCATTGTTATTACTTTTCCACCTGCCTTTTCTATCTTTTCAATAGCAACTTTTGAAAATGCAATTGCTGAAACTGTTAATTTCTTTGAAATGTTACCATAAGATAATACTTTTCCTGGAACCAAAATTGTTTCACCGTCTTTACACAATCTTTCCAGTTTTGCAACATTAACAACTGGTTTTAATCTTTCTGGTCTAGACAATCTCTTAACCAAATTTAATAAAAATTTGTTTTGCTGATCATAGCCTTGACTACGAAAATCTTCAATCATTTTTTTTATTATTGGATTTGTTGGTCCTGTTGCTTTCATTTTATCACCGTTTTTTTTGGTGCGGGGGAAGAGATTTGAACTCTCGGACCCACTAAGGGACAGGATTTCTTATCATCGAAGTGGTTCTCAACACTTAAGCGTTAAGCTTAAGTCCTGCGCCTTTGACCTGGCTCGGCAACCCCCGCATACGATCATTATCGGGGACATCACTTCAATTTACTTAAAGACTTTGAAAAGTCTTTCGCTTTTGCCTTTAGTTCATCTAAAGACATGTTCATTATCTGTTCCGCTGTAAGTCCACTCACTGACTCAATTGTGAATATAAACTTTGTTGGGTCGCCTTCTACTCTCAATGATCCTTCTGGTTTTGCAACTTGCATACAAAGACCTGAAAGATCACAATCTTCTGTCACAGTAACTTTTCCGTTTTCTATCCTAAGTGCTCTCTTTGGACAAGATTTTATTACATCTGTTTCATTTGAAATCTTTCCATCTTGTTTTACTATAGGATAATATCTATATGATGTTACTGCTGCTGCCCACTTGGAATGGTTCTTTCCATATCCTAGTATTGCAGTAGCATCGAACTTCAATTTCTGACCTTCAGTAAGTTCGACGATAGGAATATTATCATAAAGTGGTTTTACATCAGGGTCACTTGATTTAATGTCCTTGCTGTAAACTGTACATGGTCCTTTTTTATCTACAACTAAAACAACCTCATACAATGAACCTGTATCTTCTACACTTTCTTTAATTTTATAATTTTTAGAATTAAATACCAACGGTATCATAGCAAGTCTATGCGCTAATATCTCATCATAAAGTACTGAATCATTACTTGTGAAATCAACACTGTCAACAGACATAGTTGTTATTTCTCCCATTGAAATTCTTCTTATTGCATTTGCAAATTGTGGTTTTACACCTTCTAATATGAATTTTATCTTTCTCTCAGTTTTATCAATAATATCTATCTTCAACATATTCACCTTCTACACTCTTCGTCCTCTACGACCACCTTTTTTACGGCAGGTGTCATGAGGTATTGGTGTTACATCTTCTATTCTTCCAATTCTCATTCCTGCTCTTGCCAATGCTCTAATAGCAGGTTGAGCACCAGCACCAGGATTTGTTGACTTTATTCCACCTGGAGCTCTTACTCTAATGTGGACAGCATTTATTCCTCTTTCTCTTGCAGCTTCTGCTACTCTTCTTGCAGCTATCAGTGCTGGGAATGGTGAACCACCTTCTCTATCTTTGTCTGTCATCATTCCTGAGGAAACTCTTGCTATTGTCTCTGATCCTGTAATATCAGTAACATGAACTATTGTACTATTTGAAGAACTAAAGATATTTACGACTCCCCATCTCAAGTCTGTTCGTGGTTTTGGTCTACTGTACTGTCTTTCCGGCATCTACTTCACCTTCTTTTGCTTCCTTTTTAGGAGCTTCAACTTTAGGTTCTTCTACTTTTGGCTCTTCTTTAGTAACTTCTTTTACTTCAACTTTCTTTTCTTCTTTTACTTCTTTAGAAACTTCTTTTTTAGGTTCTACTTTTGGAGCAATTTTTGCTTTCAAAAGAGTTTTCTTTACATTGCTACTTGGATAAAATGCAACAGAAGCTTCATCATCCAATTTAACAATAGTACTTGGCCATCTATTTCTTCTTCCATCTACAGCAATATGACCGTGAACAATGTATTGTCTTGCTTGCTTCAGTGTATTAGCAAGACCTTTCCTAACAACTACTGTTTGCAATCTTCTATCTAACAAACTTTCAGTTTGCAATGCAAGAACATCGTCAAGAGTTGAATTAGCTTGTATCAAACCAAGCTTGTGTAATTTATTAATTATTACTTTTTGTTCTTCAGTATCAGTATTAGCAGCAAGCTGTCTTGCTATTCTTCTATAATTTCTAAGAATGCTTTCAGCTCTCCAAATCTCATTTTTCCTTCTAAGACCATAAGTTTCTTTCAATTTTTTCTCAGACTCTATTCTTTCCTTGTCCCATGGTCTTTTTGGTCTCTCATACTTCTTTCTCTGTTTCTTCATAAAAATCACTTTTTAGCTGCTGTTTTTTGCTTTGATCTAGTTTCTCTAGATTTAGATACACCCATTCTTGCTCCCTTTCTGAAACTTGATCTTGTTTTCTGACCTCTACAAGGAAGTCCATTCTCATGTCTAATTCCCCTATAACATCTAATTTTTTTCAAATGATCAAGATCTGTTCTCATCTGCATAGTCATATCAGCAGAACCAAAGACATGTGAAGTCTCTCCTGTAAATGGATCTTTTCTTCTATTAAGCATGAATTCAGGTATGTCAAAAGCCAGAGGATTTTTTATTACTTCTTCCAACTTAGCTACATGTTCTTCACTCAGAGTACCTATCATAACACTTGGATCAACACCTGCTGCATCTATTATAGACTTAGATAGATTTTGTCCAACACCTTTTACTCTAAGAAGAGCTACCTTTACTTTCTTATCACCGAATACATCGACTCCAGCAATACGAACTATACCCGTTACTCCTTCTATCAATTTTCTTTTTCTCGGAGCATGGTCTGTAGCTTGTTTTTTCTTGTATGGATTCTTTCCTTTTACTCCCATTATTACACCTCTGTTTTATGCCCTCTAAAAGGCAACCAAATAGATTGGCAAATAGTATTCTCTTTATAGAAATGAATCTTTATAAAGGTTTTTAGTACGTGAAATTAGATCTGTCTTTCATTTTCTTGATATTATGCTCCTTATCAAGACCAAAGAATTTCAATAATTCCTTGTTTCTATCCGTCAAAAATATTTCTGAAAGCTTATCAAAATTATATCCTTCAGGGAGCTGTTTTTCATTGAAAACTAGACGCATATCACCAGCATCTTGAAAAAATCCTTTATTATCAGAATCATATACTCCAAACCAAATATCAAAACTGGTACTAAAAGGTACAAACGGCATCCGAAAATCTGTTATTATTTTCAATACTTGCTTGATTTCATCATCACTTATCTTCTGGTCTTCATGATATGCATGACGTTGAAATCCGTCATAAAATCCACCATCAATAGTCTGAATATAATGTACTCTATTATCTACAGAACTCAAATAATTAACAGCATCTTCTCTTGACATCTTCTTTCTAACCATGATAGTAATTATACAGAAAAAGATTTAAAGGAGAAAATTGGCGCCGACGGCAGGATTCGAACCTGCGAGGACCGAAATCCACCAGATCTCAAGTGTCGCCCTGTCATTTCCGAA
>JAAOXY010000059.1 GCA_018221065.1 Candidatus Aenigmatarchaeota archaeon
ATAATGCATTGTTTATCTCAATGATAGTTGTGCAGGGAATATTCACAGGATTAGTAGCAGGACAGATTGGAGAAGGTTCAGCTATAGCAGGTGTTAAACATAGTGTTATAATGACTGCTTCTGGATTTGCTATATTACTTTTATTGTTACAATCTGGAGTGATATAACATGAAAGGCCAAGTAAAGTTAGAATTTATTTTTGGAGTAGTAATGTTTGCAATTGTAATATTCTGGGTAATTTCACAAATTAATACAGTCTATGCTGGTGTTGGTACTGATTCTAGAAACGATGTTCTAAGAGCAAAAGGATATAACATAATGTCTTACTTAGCTGAAGGAAGTGGTGAAACTAATTGGGAATCAAGTACTTCTCCTAAATTAATAGGCCTTGCTTATGATAATCAGCCCTATAATCTTTCGGAAAATAAAATAGATAAATTAAATTCGAATTGTAGTTTACTTGATGATTATAATTTTGGTGCATATAGAATAACAATACAAGATAATTCTGATGAACTGTTGTTCTGTGGTTCACAGAGTATTTCACAATTAAGAATAATGATAACAAGAAGTGTTTGGATAGAAGACCGTTATGGAAACATAACAGTTGAGGTGTGGTAATGAAAGGTTTCATGCATTTAATAGAAGTTGCTGTTGCAGGAATATTGATAATGATAATTCTAGGTTTATTCTTTACTACACAATCTGTAAAATTAAATTGGGAAAGAACTGAATTAATATCTATTAATTCAAATGTTCTGCACACTTTGAAAGCTTCTAATAGATTACCTGAATTGTTTAGTGATACTTCTAATGTTCTTTTAGAAACAAATGATTTGAGACCACCTAATGTAGAATATGGTATACGTATTTCTGGAATTCCTAAAGATGTTATTTCTGTTGCATGTCCTACAGATTGTTCTTCTGTAAGATCAATACTTTCAGATAATGTTTATGTAAATGGTAGATGGATTGGGTTTACTGTGAATACTATTAATATGGGATCTGTAAATCTTACTGATTACGATGCTTTGGTTCTGTACAATTACAATCAATATGGAACATATGAAACACAAATAAGAAATTATTTGAGTGATGATGGAACCGTTGTTGCAATACATAATGTTACTGATTCTGCGGACAGTACATTTAGATCTATATTTGATTTGACTTCATCTGCTGGTGCAGGTACAACATCTCCTAATTTTACATCTTATGAACCTGTTAACAATGACATAGCAAAATATTTCTTAGGTTTTGGATTCTTTGCTGAGGCATCTACTGATGTTGGAAGCGGAACAAAACAAGGAAAGCTTGACATCTGGGGAACAAGATTTAATTTTAATCTTACTTCAAGTACTCTAAGAATATCTGGTCAGACCGTAAACGAGGGTGATACATTTACATTAGGTGGACCTGATGCGAGAACATATCAATTTAGAGTAAAGAAAATACATTGGAGTTTGTCTCCTTCAGCTGTATCAATACAACCGACTAACACAAGTTATGTATTTGCTTACAATATGGCTGCTGCTTATACTGGAAATAATATAGTAAGTGTTGATGACGATGCTTCTGGATGTACAGCGAATGGAAAAGCTATCTGGATAAATGAATATGAAGGCACTGGAAATGATCATGATTATGAAACATTAATAAAATCTGCAATTGCTACTTCTTCTACTGACTGGTTTATCAAAGACATTAGAACTGATGTTGAAAGAGCTGAAGCAAGCATCTTCTTACCTATGTGTTGCGATATGCCTGAAACTGCTAAAATAGACATGGTGTCATGGTATTCCTATTGATATTTAAATGTAAAATTTAAAGTTAACCCATGGCAACAAGAACGTTTTGTTTTGTGTGCGGAAAGGCAACTGAAAAATTAATAGAAGGCTACTGTGAAGAATGTCGTAATGAGGATACAACCTTATTAGAAATTCCTAAGAAATTTGAACTCATAGTTTGTAGTAGATGTAATAGGGTAAAATATCTCAATAACTGGCAAGATATTCCTATTGAAGAAGTATTGAATAAAAAAGTAAAAACTGTTGGAAGAATAACAACTTTTGATATAATCAACGAAGTAAAATTTTATTATGCTCATGCAAAAGGTTATCCTAAAGGTTCTACTAAATTGAGAGAAGAAAAGGAAAGGATACCTGTTCATATAAACAAAATAGTATGTCCAAAGTGCAATATGCGATGGGGTGGATATTATGAAGCAATTGTGCAAGTGAGAGGAAATTATACTAAAGAAGCTCTTAAGATTGCTGAAGAAATTGTTGGTAGGTCAGAAGGTAAAGATGAAAAGGCATTCATAACTAAAATTGAAAAAGTAAAAGGTGGAGTTGACTATTATCTTGGTAGTAAACGTATTGCTACTAAAATTGCTGACGAACTAAAAAAACGATTTAATGCTGATATAAAGAAAAGCTTTGAGCTTGTTACTCAAAGAGAAGGAAAGGATGTCCACAGGAACATAATTTCGGTAAGAATATAAGTGATAGATTACATGTGATTACTATGCGTTTTAAGAAACCACAGAATAGAGGACCA
>JAAOXY010000060.1 GCA_018221065.1 Candidatus Aenigmatarchaeota archaeon
AATCTAACTGTTATATTATTTTCTATGTCAATCATAGATTTTTTAATCCATTTAAGTTCAGTTGCAAGAATATCATATTTGTGCATTTGTTCTTCAACTGTATACAATCTAGTATTCATTTCACGACCATCTTGTTCTGTGAAGCGTCCTCCTTGAGTCATGAAGTTTGTTAGTACTTTAATACTTGAGTCATGCTGGTCAAGTATCATAAGAAGTTTGTCATGCTGTGAAAGTATTTTACTATTTTTGGTAACCAGTGTTTCTAATTTCTTATGACTAAATTCTAGAATTTCAATAGACATCTGATTATTAGCCATGTTAACGCTTATCCACATTACTGCACCAACAAAGCAAGCAGAAATCGTTACCAAAGAAGTTATGAGTCCAACTATCTTAAATGGACCTACTCTACTTGTTGTTTCTTCTTTCATGTGTCACTTTATTGAATAAACTGATGTTATAAAGGACACATATGGCAATATATAAAAGATCAAACCCGACGGAAGTTTCTCTCATGTAAGCAAATTTCCCTGGCAACATTATTAAATACCTAACAACCACGCTGTAAACAAGTAGTAAGCTAATTGTGTATCGACATGCCCGTTCTGATGTTCTAAGTTCATGCCGATAACTAACTGTATATGACATCATAATAATACCTGATATTAAAGAAGCTGCCATAAGTATTTGTAAAACAAGATCAAGTACATGCATTTTATTTTACTACTTTAATGCTTATAAAATTCAATGGAGCATTAGGTGCACTAAATTCTATTACCTGTGTCAACTCCTCAGAAAACTTGCTCTCTTGCTTTTCTTTATTATAAGCAGTGGCTGCAAAGAAGTAAGTACCGTATGGTAATGTTATTGTATACTCGAGTACGTTTTTAACATCAATTTTTGTGTCATAGTCAAACCAGTCATAATCACACATCTGATCTTTTGGATCTGTGCAATATTTATACCATGAGTCAATACACTCTTGATTATCATGACAATTTTTCTTTACCAGTTCAGTAGTTATTGCTTCAGGATCTAAACTCTCATCAAATCGTGACTGTTTGCCATAGTAAATTTTATAGCCAATAACTTTATCTCTTGGACTATTAGCATCCCAAGCAAGAGTAGTCTTTTTAGTTTTCGCTTCACAGACATCAGTCCCAGTGACCTGTATACAAGTTAAATTAGTCTCACACTGCTTATCATTGTCGCAATCGCCAACACCCTCACCACAGGGACCACAATCCCGACAGTAGTCTAAATGTCCTACAGGATGTGGACAAGTTACAGTTTGAGCAAATGCTGTAGAAGTCAATACCAAAAGAATTAAAACGAACATTATTCTATCGGTACCACTGTTACCTTACTGGCCTCAATCGTAGCTCGAAATGCTGTTGGCGCCCCAGGTGCCACAGTATCAATTGTTACAGCTACCTCATTCGAATAGCCACTCTCATTACCATCTTTATCATATGCAGTGGCAGCAAAGAACCAGTCGCCATCAGAAAATCCAGTTGCAGTATAAGTTACAACATTACCAACGTCAATCGTCAAGTCCGGATTATAAACACCTGTTGCCCCACCCGCATGCAATTTGTAACCCGCTAAGTCAGGTTCAGTATTGGCATCCCATTCAAATGTTATGTCAGCTGAATGAGCCCACAACACAAACGAAAAAGCAAATATTAATGTCAGCACACAACTCAGCACAATAGTCTTCCACATCTTAATCATTCTTGTTCTCCATCTTCTCTGTGGCATCCACAACCGTTATCTTCCACTCCCGAGCTTCCCCTTCACTCTCCTCATCTCCAGGAGTCAAGAGAGGATTCCGCGCCAACAAATCACCTAAAACAACCGCCAAAGATCTCAGGGTATTAGCCGCTCTAGCATCACCAGAATTGAGTTCCGTAGCCATTTCAATAGCTTTATGCAGAAGTACAGTTTCTAATTCCACATATTTCGGTCCCAAAAACTTCTGTTTCAAGATCGCAAAAGCTTTTGTTTGGGAAGACGTTTCACTGCCAAGCTTTAAGAGAATGTCTTCCATAGAAGAAACCCCTTCAAGATCTAGGGGTTTTTCCATACCAAAAGAAACTTTTTTCCAATTTCTTGAGTTGAACTCAAGAACTGGTTTTGATACACAGTGCTCTGCAGCTAAATCTTCAATAGAAGATCCAAGGACCTCATATTTAAATTTCAACAATTCCCAGTTAGTTTCCCGCATGTTTCATACCTTCTACTTCTTTGGTATATGGTGTAATCTTTCAAATTCGTTTTCTATCATTTAAAAACTATATCATACTTTTAAAGCAATGTAAACAATTTTTTGTACGGGACAT
>JAAOXY010000061.1 GCA_018221065.1 Candidatus Aenigmatarchaeota archaeon
GGTGTTGTTATGGAAGCTTTGGAAAGTGGTGATGTAGCAATGGCAAAAGAAAAATTAGATAAATATCATCAACTTGCAAATTCGGGTGCTGATGTATATGTTGAAGATGCTTTGAAACAAATTGATCCCAATAAATTCATCAATAAACCAGTGGCTAAAGCAATAGGATTTAATAAAATTCAAATTTATGATATTTTTAGAAATGTAGGTCGTGTGGTAAATTTTGATGATCTTTCAGTTATGAAGAATATTAAATTGAATTTAGTTGATGATAATTATAATGCAGCTTCTATGAAAATGACAAAATATATGGAAGATTTGATGCTTGTTGTTGAGAACAGGGAAAGAGTTAATCCTATTTACAAGAATCTTAGTGATGATATTGATAATTTTGCTGGAGAATTTGCAAAACGTAAGAAAATAAATAAAGTAATAAATAAGAGATTGACGAGACTTGAAAATACTGATGATATCGAAGATGCTAAGAAAAAGAAAGAAGAGAATATGAATAAGATAAAAGGTCTTCGTCAAGAATTTGAGAAGAAATATGGTGTTATAGAAAAGAATTCATTTGCTCCTGTTATTCAAGCTGTGTATATGGGGGATTCTAATGCTGCTAAAGAAGCATATGAGAGTATTTTTGTAGAACAGATGAAGAAAGTTAATAATTCTATTGAAACATTGAAAAAATTAGATAAATCTCTATATATTGGTGGTGGAAATAAGGCAAGAGAATATGATGAAATTTGTGGTAAAGCTATTGAATATCTTAATAGAGAGTTAGGTCAAAGAACTGTGAAAATTCATGATCAAGATGAACTTGATAAGAAAATTGATAAATTATATTATAGTCTAGATAACGGTTCATTTGTTGATTTTCCAAAGAGTGATATTAAGAAGGATAGTAAAAGAAAAGATAAGATTGTAAAGGAAATTAAGGAATTGGAAAAGATGAAAAATGAAGAGGAAAAGCTTTCTGGATGTTTTGCTAGAAAAGCTATGACAAAATTGATTAAGAATGACAATATTAGAGAGTTGAAAGTGGCTGTTGATAATGCAATAGATGAATGGGATACTGCTACGCCAGGTCAAAGATATGAATGGCAGGAATATGAAAAGGGTCCTCAATATGATGAAGAATTTATAGACAAATTGAAATATTTCAAAGAAGCTTATTTACAAGATCCAAATGATCTTGAACAACTTAGAACAAGTCGTGTTCCAAGACAAGATATGAGTGATTTTGTGGTACTTTCTTATTTGCAATCTAAGTTTGATTCTGAAGAAGCTGATAGATTTTTAGATTATTATAAGAATTTAGAGTTTTCAGATAATGAAGATGTGAAAAAGGTTAAGATATATTATGATACTGAATCAGAAAATGGAATTGGTGTTAAGTCAGTCAGTATGACTTTCCTAAGTGAAGATGGTAAGACAGTTGGTGAGGTTGCGGTTCCAGAAAAGTTCAATTCTGTTATAGATGCTTATCAACTTTATTACAGATTAGATAATGATAACCTATCCATTTAAATGCTTTTCGGTATATACTATTAATAAGTGATAACTCTTTAGGAGTAACAAAAAACGGGTGATAAAATATGGTTGACAAAAAAATTGATGTTGTTGAAATAGGCGAAGAAGCAGTGCCTTTATTCAAAAGAATTGCAAAGGCAATATTCTATTCAGGAGAAAATTCTGATGTAATGATGAATTTAGTTGATGGTATGAAAAAGGATCTTTTACATGGAAAAGTTCGTTATGGTAATGATTATAAAACTCTTAGAGCAGCTGCAAGAAAAGGAGATGTCGAAGGTATGGTAGATGGCATTACTAAGTATTTAGATAAAATAGACATTTCTGGAGAAAATTATGATGTGATTGATCGTACTCATTATGATGCATTAAATGGTGTTCTAATCAGAATGGTTGATTTAGATTTGGTTGATAAAAAAGTAGCTGCAAATTATGTAAAGATTTTGGACGGCGCTCAGAGAGATTATAGTAAATCTAAAACTGATTCAGTAGCAGCTGATGCAAAATCTAAGAGAGAACAAAGAAGGGCTGAAAGAAAAGCTGAAAGAGAAGCAGGAAAAGGAGTAAAAACTAATCCAAATAATGGATTTAGTACAAAGAAAGAATGATTATTTGAGGTGAATGAATATGGTTGAGTTGAGTGGTAAAAAAACAAATTTAATAACAGAGAATCCAGGTAAAGCAGTAGCTATTGGTATTGGTGCTGTAGCAACATTTGGAACAGTTTTGTACAATGTTGTAAGTGGACCCGAAGAGAGTGTAAGTGGAAAAGCACAGGTTTCAATTGATGGAGATTTTAACATCTATACAGATGTTTCAAATCCAGGAAATGCTACAATGCATATTGGAAATGGAACAACTCAATATGAAATATCTCAATCACCAGAATTTTATCAAAGTATATTAGATAGATTACCAAACGCTTCAAGAGAAGCATTGGGAATGGCTGATTATTTTGTTGATTTACAGATGGTCGAAGGTAAAGATGCATTAGTAAAATTCACACCTAATGGTACAGGAAATGAAAGTGAAGCAGCTCAACAGTCTGTTTATTTACCAGCTGCAGATCTAGAAGAAGTAATTAGAGAAGATATATTCAATAGATACATTAAACCGGATCTTGATTTAACACATGGTGTTGATGGATGGGAACTTGTTAGTTCTGAAAATGAATCAATGAGTGCATTAGATTCTGTTGAAGTAAATTATCTTCCATTTGATATACTAAATCCAATACAACATGAAGAAATAGAAGATGTACTTGGAACATCATATTCAGATAGAATGGTAGATATTTTGGATGTTTCAATGGATAAATTATATCCAGTTGGAAATGATACAGATAATGATACAAGAGCTGCAAATGAAGAAGCTAGAGTAGAATATCAATCATTGATGGATGATGCAAAAGAAGGAAATGCAAAGATGAGAATTAC
>JAAOXY010000062.1 GCA_018221065.1 Candidatus Aenigmatarchaeota archaeon
AAGAATAAAGCTTTGAATGAGACTATTTATTAGTCTCAAACTTTATTATTTTTCTGTGATATTATGAAATATTCTATCTGGAAGAGGAAGAAAGAGGACAATAAGAAGATAGCCTTAGAAAGAATAGAGATTCTAGGGGCTCAAATTGATAAAAGAAAAGATGAACCCGACTTGGTAAAACGCTATAGGATGCTAATAACCAAGATTTCTAGGAAATATCGTTTGAATACTGAATAGAAAGCTTTTTAAACATTGGTAAACCTATAAAAGAAAGGTGATATTTTGCCGTTAACAAAAGAAGTTAATCCTAACAAGCTTATTTGGAGGCTCGCTGACGAGCTAAAGAAAGATGATAATCTAAAGCCACCAGCATGGGCTAAAAATGTAAAGACTGGGGTTAATTCTGAAAGACCTCCAATGCAAAAAGATTGGTGGTATCTAAGGGCTTCTGCTATTCTAAGAAAAATACATCTTACTGGTCCAGTTGGAACAGAAAGATTAAGAACAGTATATGGTAGTTTGAAGAACAGAGGGGTAAGACCTTCGCATCATGCTAAAGCTGGAGGAAAAATCATAAGATTGATGCTTCAGCAATTAGAAAAATCAGGATATGTTAAGAAATCAGAACTTCAAAAGAAAGGAAGAATAACAACACCAAAGGGTCAAAGACTCATTAATAAAATGGCCAAGGCGGTTAGATGAATCAGCAAGATCAGATGGCTGAATTTGAAAAGATGAAACAAGAAATATTAAGAAAAGTTTTATCAAGAGAAGCTACTGAAAGACTTGGAAGAGTAAGACTCGGTAATCCTGTAATCGCAACTCAACTTGAGTTGTATCTGGTTCAGATGTACCAGACTGGAAATATTTCAGATAAAATCAGTGACGAACAATTGAAGAAAATATTAGAAGTGTTGTCAACTAAAAAAGAAATGAAAATAAAACGAATGTGATAAAATGGTTGTAATACACGGCGTAAATGGTACCACAATAAAATGTGATAAATCATTGAGCACAGAAGAAGAAGGAAAAGTAATGGAATATGTTTCAGAATCAATTGAATTTGGTTATCTGGGAATGAGTCAAAATGGAATAGTAGTGAGAAGACGGAAAACAAATTCAAATAATTTTTATGCATCTGTAAATAATAAAGATGGTGAGTAAATGAGTGGAATAAAAATTGAGATGAAAAATGAATTAACTGCTACAGAAAAAGCAGCAGCTGCTAGAGCTATTGTTTATTCTGTAATGACTGGTGATAATAGATTAATTGCATATCCTAATGAAACTTTTACCGTGACTGAAGTTAGTCATGATACAAAGGGTAATGTAGTAGAAAAAGAAGAATTATATTATTCAGCATTAAAATTAGAAAGAAACCAATCTGAAGATGATGTATTTTATATTGAAAAATTTGGAGTACAATAAGGTGATTTAATGGGAGCAGTGAAATGGCTCGGTAAGAAATTAAGATTAATCGCAGCAAGAAAGAAAAAGGCTGCACCTAGATGGATAGATCTTAAGAGATTTGGAAAGAGAGCCAGAACACGAAGAACAAGAGTTCACAGAACAAAACACTGGAGAAGAGGAAGAATCAAAGCTTAGGTGTGACTTATGGTTGATGAAAAAATTTATACAATACCATTGGGCGACGTGTATATTGGCCCAAAGACAAAGAGAGCTAAGAAAGCCATAGGCAAAATAAGATCATATTTAACAAGACACATGAAAGCTGAAACTATCAAAATTGGAGATACTCTGAACAGAACAATCTGGGCAAGAGGCATACAAAAACCTCCAAGAAAAATCAGAATTCATGCAATCAAAGAAAACGATATTGTATATGCTGAATTAATTGATGTTGAGATACAGAAAGCTACAAAGGAAGATATCAAACAGAAGGAAGAAAAGGAAAAGCAGAAGAAGGAAAAGATCAAGGAAGAGAGAAAAGAAAGAAAATCAATGACAATGAAAGAAGAAATTGATCAAGAAAGCGGAAAAACAGACACTGTGAAAGACAAGCCTTCTAAAGTAGAGACAAAGGAAGCTGATGTTAGCAAAGAGGAACACGCCAAAGAATCCTCATCTCAAAAACAAAGCGGAAAAGCATAGACATTTAAGTTATTTCTAAGAAATCAGGGTTATGTCATTCAATTTTTTAAGGACTAATTTTAACGGGGACCCGAATTTGGGTCTTTTTGGTAGAGCTAGCAATAAATATTGCATACTCGGTATTGAACTGCCAAAGATAGAAAGAGAGGCAATGTCTAAGGCTCTTGGAGTTGATGTGCACAAGTGTACATTAGCTGGTACTGAATTGCTTGGAATATTCTGTTCTGGAAACAATACTGGTCTTGTTGTAACTAAATTGGCTGACAAAGAAGAACTAACAAGACTGAAGAAGATTCTTGGAATAAATATTGAAGTAATAAATTCTAGAGAAACTGCAATAGGAAATCTTGTTCTATGTAATGATAATGGTTGTATAATATCTCCAACATTAGTAAAGTTCAAAAAGCAGATATCAGATGCTCTTGGTGTTGAAGTTGATCTTGGAACATTAGATGACTTTAATCTAGTAGGATCATCTGGAATGGCAAGCAATGTTGGTTGCTTGTGTCATATGTCTTCAAGTGAACATGAATTGCAGAAGGTAAAAGACATTCTAAAAGTAAGAACAGATGTTGGAACAGTGGCTTACGGCACACCGTATATAAAGGCTGGGGTCATAGTTAATAGTAATGGCATAATTAT
>JAAOXY010000063.1 GCA_018221065.1 Candidatus Aenigmatarchaeota archaeon
TAAAAAGAGAAATTGATAGATTAAAACAAAGTCGTTTTCCATCACATAAAGAAATAAGAGCTAGGAAGATAAAAGAAAGAAAATTAGGCGCTATAAGAGGTGAGTTTGGTCCGGAAGTATCCGTAATTATTCCATATATGCATACTGCCGAAAGATATCCATTATTTATGTCATGTATCTCTTCTCTCAGTTCTAATGTTGAAATATGTGTGGTAGAGATTGGAAAAAAGAGATGTCTTTACTTACCACCAGAAGACTTTGAGTATATGTTTGTTGAATATCATGGTGTAATGCACAGAGGTTGGGCATTGAACTTAGGAGTTAAGCACTTATCAACTGGTAGAAAATTAGTACTGCTTGATGCTGATGTTATAGTTCCTGATAACTTTTTTCAAAAAATTAAGGATGTTAATTACTCATGTGTTGCTTGGGATAGAATGTTCTATTTGAATCAAAAGAGCACTAAACAATTTATAAAAAGAAAACTGAACAAAGGTGAAGATGAATTATTTAAAAAGTTTGCTAAAGAAGAGTTAAGTGAAGTAGTTAAAACACCAAGATTAGACGGACCAGCAGGTGGTATAACTATAGTACCAAGAAAGATGTATTTTCAGGCAAAAGGTGTTCCAGAGAATTTTGAAGGTACATGGGGTGGTCCTGATAACACATTAATGGCGAAGCTCCGTGCTTTTGGCCATCCATTTAAAACTTTAGAGTGTGATTCTATACATTTATGGCATACAAAGAATACTCCAAGGAAAAACAAGATAGCTCTGAAAGCAAGAGATATGATAAGATGGACAAAAAACCAATGGAGTAATGAAATCAACAACATAGGTAATAACTGGGGTAATAAGAAAAAAGGTGTGAACCAACCACGTAAAATGACTTTTATTGCACCAACATATATGACAATTGAAAATTTAAAAAATGTTGCAGTTGGTAATCTTGAACAACAAGAATTTTCATCTAAAGTAGTTATTGATGATTTATGTAAAATGTGGCCTGGTTTTAATAGAGGAACATTAGAAAGAGTATTCAACTGTAAAGAAACTATATTGAGTGTTGCAATGCTTTCACTTTTAAGAACTGAAATAATGTTAAAAATGCTGGATCATTGGGATCGTACTATGTATATACCTTCGAATATAGCCTTTAATGTGCAGGGTGAAGAGTGGTTAAAGCCAGTACATAGAGATATGATAGAAGATAGAATAGAACGAAATTTTGATAAAAGCCATTTAATTTTTACTCGTTCAAATCGAGGCACTGGTGTGCCAAGACATAATATGGTCCATAAAGCACTTGATTTTAAAACACCATATATAATGACTACCGATGATGATATGTTTTTCCCACCTGGCTCAGTTGAAGCACTTATTTCCATACTTGAAGACAATCCAGAGTTAGGTGCTGTTGATATGTGGGTTCATCCAAATTTAAACGCTTGGTTTATGAGACCAGATAGAATGGATTATAAACAACCAAAAATACCATTTGGATATGTTGATGGTATGGGATCAGCAACGATGGTAATGAGAAGAGAAGTATTTGAAACCTGTGATTATGACCATCACTATTATGTAGGTTGGGCTGATATTGACTTTTGTATGCAAATAAGAAAGAGTAAATGGAAGTTAGGTATTTTAGCTTTACCAGA
>JAAOXY010000064.1 GCA_018221065.1 Candidatus Aenigmatarchaeota archaeon
CAGCCCCAAATGCAAAAGACGTCTCTTCATCAGGGGTTAGAGAAGAAATTGTCCATGTAAGTATAGTTCCATTCGCTGTTGCCGAGCCTGCATCGGTTATATTAGTCCCAGTTGGGAGCATGATAGAAGTTGATATATTAGATATTGTCTCATTTCCGATATTTTTCACAGAATATACAAAACTATCATTAGAATAATCTATATGAAAATAGAAATTATCACCAGAATACGTTTGTATATCAAATCCATACAAGAAAAACCCTGTAGTATTGCTAGATCCTATAATAATGACTAGGAATATCAATAATAATGATATGAATAATGCTAATTGTGATGATTTGGATTTAACCAACACTCCAACCCCTTCTTATAGAATTATTGATTTTTTAGTATAAAAAAGCTTTGATTTAGAAAAAAAAACAGAATTAGAACGTTAATTTTATATATGGCTTATTTCCTTCGTGTTCCCGTCTCAAATCTAGTCATTTCTTCATTTATAATTCTCAATCTCTTACCAATACCATACAAATAAGCAATCGGTATTAACAAAATCATCAAAAGTATTATATTGATGCCTGTACAATCAGTCAATCTTAACCTTGCTGAATCAAGATCTCTTCTAAGACTTGATAAAGATTCAATAAGCTGTTGCTCATCTTCAGTAATTTCCGGTGTAGTTATTGTAGGTGTTGTAGGACTAACAGGTGTTGTTGAGTCTATTATAGTAGTTTCTGGTGGTGGTAAGAATTTTGGACCCCCAGAAGGTGGTGTAACAACCTCTTCCACTACAAAATCTCCTGTTGTATTAGCAATATTTCCAATAGTATCATTAGCTATTATTGTAATATTATAGATATCTTCTAATGTCGTATTTGTAAATGAAACCTCATATAATCCTATTGTATTATTATACGTCATCTCAATCAATTCAAATGTAGAATCCCAAGTTATGTTTATCAAAACAACATCAACTCCAGACACATCAGTAACATTAGCTGTTATTGTAGTATTATCACCAGGTTCAACTGGATCTGGTATTATAACAATATCTTCTATTATTGGTCCTAAAACATCTGCATTTATAACATAAGTCAAAACACCGGTACTATTCCAATTATCAGCAGTATCGTTTGCATACCATGTATAATTGTACGTACCTACTGTCAGATTTGAACGCGTAATATAATAAACATCACCATCTCTGTCAATGTCACCATCCAAATAAGATTCATTTACTCCATCAAATTCAAATATTATTTCATCAACATTCGTAGCTAAATCTATCCACGTTATATTAAATTCATAAACTGCACCTATGACATATGTTGCTGGTGAACTTGGACTTTGTATTTCACCTGAATAAAAAGGAGATAACTCAGTCAATACTGTAAATTGATACGGACCATCTGAATTTACATTTCCAACTGTATCATTTGCATAAATATAATAAGTATAATTTCCAATCTGCGTTGTATCATTAAAGCCGTACTCCCACAAATCTAAACCAATATCTGACATTGTATAATTAATTTTTGTTGAATTTGGATATTCTATTTCAATTATCACTTCATCAACAAATGAAAGTTGATCTATCGCAGTAACGTTTATTATTGTTGTTCCTGTTTCATAGATTATTTCTGGATTTGTATTAACATTTTGTATTATTGGTGGAATTGAATCTATTGTAAAGTTACCTAAGAAATCTGTTTGATTATTTCCAACACTATCATTAGACGTCATATTTAATGAATAAGTTCCATCTGGCAATCCTGCAGGTATTGTATAATTTGTTGGTAACATTGAAGCATTATTTAATTGGATTGGGCCTTGCGAATGCACAAGATGTCCTGTTGAATTGTAAAGAATGAAAGTAACATTAATTGGATATTTGCTTGAACCAAGATTTACACTTATATTTTCTGAACTATTATCTTTCGTTGTTGGTAAGCTTGGACTTGTAGTTATATTCTCTAAGAATAAACCTGTATTCACTGTGAATATTTCCTGTGATGTATCCCAATTGTCTAAAGAATCATTTGTATAAATTTTAACAGTATTCAAACCATCAGAAAAGTTATAAGTTGAATTGTACCAATAATCACCATTCCGAACTAATGTAATATTTTCTGTACCATTGACTTCAGCAACTGCATAAGATACATCTGTTGTAACATCAGTTATTGAAACATTAATCATGACATTAGAAGTGATATAAGTCGTATTTGCTGGTGATATGAATGAAATTACTGGTGCTATAGTATCTAATGTTATTGTATTTGTTCCAGTACTATTCCAATTACCAGCAGTATCATTTGCACTTGAATTTAGATAATAAACTCCGTCCGGTAATCCAATAATGTTATTATAAAATGATGATGTATTACTAACTGAATCTATAAAATGTGTTGAATTATATAGATATACTATTATTGTATCCAAATTCAAATCATTTGCACTCACATTTACTTCAATATAATTTTGTGAATGATTACCATTAGTCGTAGTTGGATTTACAAAACCTATTGTAGGTTCAGTATTATCTACATTAAATATTCTGCTAACCTCACCATAAGCAGTACTATTTTCACAATGTACTGTCCAATTCTGATTATTGCCTTCGTTTATTCCAGTAACAACAAAAGTAGTTTCAGCATCATTAACTGTACTTATATTCGATTGGTTAAAGACACCATTTAGATATAATGAACAATTCATTGTAACAAAACTCATAGAATGATAATGAAATGTAAAGTTAATGTCTCCATCATTATCATAATAATTATTTTCTGGTGATTCTAAATCTAAAGTTGGATCTGTTAAAGTAACATAAAGATTAGATGAATTTGAAAAATTAGGAGCACTATCATTTGAAACTGCAACAATATAATAAGTCGTTGCATTAGAAAGTAAAACAAGATTCTCACTCAACTCCATAACTGATGGGGTATTATTTGTCAAGGTTCCACTATTTGCAATATTGTAAAGAGTACCATTTGCATAATAGATATACAAAGTATAATTAATTGTAACATAATCATAATCTACAGCTAATAATGTCAATTCTGGAGTCACATCATTTATGTATGTATCATTTACAGGTGATGTTATAGTAATATCAAGGACTTGACTTGTATCAACAGTAAAGTAAACAAAATCAGTACTTTCAGTTCCATAAGTATTATTTGAATAAACAGATACATTATTTAATCCTTCAACTGCAGTTATAGGAACATCATTCTCACAAGTGTATGTAATATTCACACCAGCATTCAATGAATACCAACAATATTGTGAAGTTGAATCATTTACAACTGTAAGATTCAATAACTTAATATTGTAAATTTCATTCTTTGGATTAGATATTGTAAGATTTGGACCAGACGTAAGAACTGAAAAATATTCAATACTAGAATTCATATTGTCAGCAGTATCATTACAATAAACAGTAACATTATAAAATCCATCAGTTACATTTGAATCCGAATAATACCAATTTGTTGTCGAAATATTATTCATAGTAACATTTGAATTTCCGTTCAAACTATAACCACACCAATCACTTGTTTGATCAGTAGTTGCATTAAACCAAATTAAAGGATTAGAATATGTACTGTTTGTAGGAGATTGTATTGTAATATCTGGTGAATCAGCATCAATAGTAAAACTCATAATGTCTGTAACATTATCATTACCAGAACTATCATTAGCAAATATTCTCCAACTCACAAGAGTACCATCAGAAAATCCAAGTGTACTTATTGAAAAGTTAGATAGATCACTTTTGCCTGAAAGATTTTGAATTGAAACATTTACCCAACTTCCAGAAGCATTATGACTTAATGTTGAAACATTTAGAGCAGTATTATCATGCCAATTTGACCAAACATAAACTTGATCATTTGAACTTGCAAAATCTTTGCTTTGGTTTTGATTAAACCATGTTGGAAAAGTTAAATCATTAGTTTCGACAGCAAAAAATATTATATTATCAAGTATTCTATTTCTCGGTACTTCAAGACCACCAGTTACATCACCTAAATGTCCTCCTGCATAAGTAATATAACCTTTACCATAGTGTGCAGAAATCAATTTAACATAATTATTATCAATATCATAATTATCATCAACTGCTTCAATAGTATAATTTCTTAATGCATTTGTAACATCTAAAGTTGGAGTATTTCCACCTTCATTATCAAATGCAGAAACGTGTGTTTGCATTTTCAAATCATCTGCATTGAAAACACGTATATCACCACTAACACCACCATCACTAACTACATTTCCTACAAAACCTGTATAAGAATCCAAACTTCTTGTTGCAATACATTCTGCATGTATATTTCCACCAACTATTGTATAATTTTTAATAGCATCTGCCAAAACAGAATCAGTAAATTTATAATGACCAACTGCCAAAATATCATAACTAGTAGCATTTAATGTTCCATCCTTTACTTGTGTTTCTGTCAAAATATCATACGGTATATATGATGGATCCACTGTTGTAATAATCTCATCTTCTGATCCAGATAAAATAGCAGTCCTTGGAGCTCTTTGTAAGAAAAATATATCTTCTTCTTTCATATTAAATCCTGAAGTAACATTATGAACTGTAACATTTTCAAATGGATAGATACCACCAATATCAAGAGTTCTTAAAGTGGTCAAATAACTCCAAGCATTTACGTCATCTATTACAAAAAATCCATTACAATAATCTTCAGAATAATTAACACTTGTATCCACATCATATGCATCTAATCTATAACAAGGAGGTGTAATAGCTATTTCAACATGAATAGAATTGTTTGCATATCTCCACACCATACCATAAGCTCTCAAAAAATCAGCAGATGAACTGTCAGCATTTTGTTTGCTATCCATAGGAATTATTAATGTTCCTGGAGGATAAGAATACAAATCATCAGAAACTTCAAATATAATACTATCATTCTTACTAGTATCATTTACTTGAGTTGCATTTATTGTCCAATTACCAAAATCAGCATTTATTGAAAGTGTAAATTCATCAATTATATGACCAGTTGAATTAACTGTAACATTTTTTGGATAACCTGTCTGTATATCACTTGTTGTATTGTAAACATACAAAGTAACATCAGCACCTGCATCCCAAGTTGAACCAGTTATTCCAACAGCATCTCCCAAAGAATAAAAAGATACATTTGTTGTCACTGATGAGACTGGTATAAATTCTTCAGTTAAAACTAAAACTAAAAATGATTTGTAAGTATTGTGAACATTACTACAATAAGTTGAAGTTACTGTTGTAGAAGTTTCAGCGCCAACTTCATCAACTTTGAATTTTAATTCCCCATTACCTGAAATAGGAACAGCATCCAACTTACCCACAACTTTCAACAGCAATCTATTACCTGCTGTAATAGTATGATTAGAAATACTCAAATTAGAATCTACAGGATCATCAGCACCTGTCCCATCCCATACCTGACTACCAAAATTATAAAGATAAGAACCATTGCTTGGGTCATACTCATACAATGTCCAATTAAATTCTCCGTCTCCGTTCTTGTCTTTAGATTCAGCACTTACAAAAACAGTACCACTGATTATTGTATCATTTGTATAAACATCAGTAAAGAAGTAACTTTCATAACCATTGGCATCTTGTTTATCATTGAAAACATTCCAACTTGTATTTACAGGTGGAGTTTCATAACCACTTCCACCACTTTTCCATTTGTATTCTGACTTCAGTGCATTTCCACTATCACTAATTGCAAAACTTACATTATCAAATGTTCTAGCCATTCCGTAATTAGCTATATTTTCATATACATTGTGAACAGCATAACAATGTGTACCTTCTTCTGCAAAACCAGGATCCTCAGGAGTTAACTCAAAAGTATATTCTTCACCAGGTGTTATTGATTTCAAAAATTCCCATTCACCATTACATATTCTGTTTTCAAAATCCCATTCTTTACATTTATGAAGTTTATTCGATTTTGCAGTAACAGTAACCTCAGCAGAAGCAAAATTAACTAACGTCGGATCAATTGCATAAAGTTCTATAAATCCTTCATTATCAATTGGGTCATCTATTTTAAACCTAACAGAATCATTTCCACCTAAATAAACATCATCAAATACTATTTTTTCTATTGGTCCTTCTTCGAGTATCAATTCAACATTGTAATAACCTTCAACAACAACTCCTGCTAAATCTTTTTCCATTATATCAAAATTAGAAAGTGTACTTTTTGTTTCTGAATCAAGAATTTTTATTTGAGAATTCAACACATTCCCATCAGCATCTTCAATGAAAATATTTGAAAATGAAAATGTTCCATCCTCAATCATTTCATCTGTTATGAATATTTCATTTGATTCAATAACATCAAATTCTCTTGTAAACTTAATAGATTCTATTTCAATCTCAGCATCAACTTCAGAATCAAACACAATATAAAATTTATCAGAATATCTTCCTTCTTCAAGATTTTTCATAATAGTTTCGATTCCAAAACCAGTTCCAGATAACAATTCTTCATTTCCATTCCATTCATCATCAATGTCAATGTATATTTCTAAAATATCTACTTCTGATATTACGGCACCAGTTATTCCTGGTGTTGCCCTACTTGCTTTACCAGAACTACCAGAAGGACCTGGATCAGAAATAACATCACTTCCACCAGAACTATGTTCATCAACTTCAATATCAAATTCTATACTTGTCAAATATCCTTCGCCGATTAAAGTTATTCTTTCATATTTTCTTTGTCCACTGTCAACAGATTTTATTATATTCACTTCTTTTTCTTCTTCATAATAAAGTGTTCCTGTTGTTTCAAACAAAACAGAACCATAGAAAGGCTCAGCCCCAAATACAAAGGTTCTCTCTTCGTTTGGGGTCAGAAGAGAGATAGGCCATGTAATCATGCTACCTTCAACAGAAGCTGAGCCCGAATCTATTACTATGGTTCCATTTGGAAACGTTATAGAAGTTGTTATATCACGTATATCGTTATTTTCAATATTTTTAAAATAATAATAATAAGAATCACCAGTATATCCCAAAGTACCCGCAAAAAAATCACCAATTATTGAATTAGAATATACAAATTGGGGTTGAGTTATAACAGAAAATGTAGGAGAATTTAAAAAATCAATGCCAAAAGTTGCAATAAACACGATAGAAAAGACTAGTAGTATAGAAAATAATACATAAGGCTTAATATTCCTACCTTTCATTCTTCTGACCCCATTTAATTAATACAAATTGAGGTATTTAAATTTAAAAGAAAGAGAAAAAAAGCTATTTTACACGAATTGCATACTTTCCAGGCGCTGTTATGCCTGCTTCTTTAGCAATATCCGATTCTGGGTTCACAACAACCAAAATACCCTTCCAACTCTTAGAAAGATCACTTGTTTTACAAGCTGGACAAATATTTCCCTTTACTATCCTTCTACATAATCTACAAGCTTTATCCGGCATTTTATTTCGCCTCGTCCTTTGTTGGCTGTTTCTTTGATTCTTCAAGCCATTTTAATGATCCAAGATGTGGTTGTCTCATTGTTAATCCAACTTTAGATTGTTCTTTGAAACTAATAGAAATTATTCTAGCTCTTACAGCATCTCCTTGTTTCAATACTCTTTTACTTTGCTTTCCAAACAATTGTGAATTCTTATCATCATAGCTTACAAAATCATCCATAATTTGAGACACGTGTACTAACCCATCTAAAGCACCTGCTCTTACAAAAGCACCAAACTCTGTAATGTCAACAACACTTCCTTCTACAATCTCATGTTCTTTTGGCATCCATGTCAATACTTTAAAATTAACAGGATAATGAATTGAAGCATCTCCTGGAAGTATTCTTCCTTCACCAATTTCTGAAACTTCTGTTATAGAAAGGACAACTCCTATGTCATTATATATTTTTCCTTCAAACTTTTCTGCTATAGAATCTTTAATTCCCTGATCTAATTTGCCGCCGATTTTTGTTGGCGGAACCAAAATTTCATCCTCTAATGTTACTATTTGATACAAAAAATCATGCCTCCAGTCTCTTATACAAATCAATCGAATGCTTTATTACTTCTTTTGCTTTAGCAGCATTTTCAAGACCCTTTACCTTTACCCATTTATTTGGTTCTAGTGCCTTATACACTTCAAAGAAATGTGAAATTTCTTTTTGTAAATGAGCAGATATATCATCAATATCTTTAACATGCTCGAACCTCGGATCATCTACAGGAACACAAATTAATTTGTCATCTCCACCTTTTTCATCTTGCATTCTAAGAACTCCAATAGCTCTTGCTTTTACAACAGTTCCAGGATATCCCGGAGCTGATACAATAACTACACAATCCAATGGATCGCCATCATCACAATGAGTTTGAGGAACCATACCATAATCACCAGGATATGTTATCGGTGAATGTATGTACCTGTCTACAGCCATTATTCCCAATTTCTTGTCCCATTCATATTTTATTGGGCATCCCTTTGGGACTTCTATGAAAACTATTAATTCTTCACTTGTACCGGTTGGCAAATCTTTTACAGGATCCATGCAATCTCCTCCTAAAATTATTCTACTACCAAATATCTTTTCTGTCTTATATAAATGACAGTTGCTCCTAACTTCTTTGAATTAGTCCGTAGAAGTCTATCCTGAGTAGCAACAGCATATCCTTTTTTGGCATATTCCACTATTGCTTCATCAGTATCCTTCTCTTTAGAGTATAATACTTTTAAACCTTTGGATTTTACGAGTTTTAAAGCAAATTTAGCTGCTTGGGCTTTCTTACCATTTCCTTCAGCATGTTTTTTGAGCTCCCTAATAACCCCATTCACTGTTCTAAGATCATGTCCCTTTAACTCCAAAAACACATCCAAATTGAACTGAGACACACCCATCAAAAAATTCGTATCTAAGATGATTTTCATAATACTTTATAAGTCTTATATATTAAGTATATTGTGATACAGTAAAGGTGAAATCAAATGGTATGTACATCAATATTCAAGGCTTTGAAAGCTCAGTGGAAATTCAGTAAAAAGAGAAAACACTACAGGCTCAAACCTAAAGATAGAAAATGGAAGCCACATAAAGGCAAGAAGAAATAATTCGTTTTCTAGAGGTCTTTATTATGATAGACTCTCATGCACACTTAGAGCAGAAAGATTATTCAGAAGATTTAGACTCAGTCATATCTAGGTGTAAAGAAGCTGGTATGATTGGAATAGTCACTTCAAGTGCTAATCCTAAAGACTTTGAAAAGACCATGAAAATATCTCAAGACAATCCAGGCTTCGTTTTCCCTTCTGTAGGCATTCATCCTGAATATATCAAAGAATTATCAATAAAACAGATTGATGATCAGATTCTAAAAATCAAAGAAAACAAAGATAAAATCTACGCTATTGGTGAAGTAGGTCTAGACTACTTTTGGACAAAAGAAGAAGAATACAGAAAGCAACAGCAAAAGATGTTTAGAAGAATGATACAATTAGCTATAGAATTAAAAAAACCATTGGTCATTCATTCAAGAAACGCCATGGATGATACCATACAAATACTGAAAGAAGAAGGGGCTAAAAATGTCTTAATGCATCTTTTTGGTTCTAAAGCTCATATTCAAACTGTCATAGACAACGGTTGGAACATATCTATTGGCCCTTTAATCAAAAGATCTAAAGATATACGAAAAATAGCCAGAGATATGCCTTTAGATAAAATAATGCTAGAAACAGACTCTCCTTGGTTCGGTGAAGACAAAAGAGGAGAACCAACAAATATCAAAATAGCAGCAGAATACATAGCCAGATACCAAAAAATCGAATTTGAAAAGGTCTGGAAAACGTGTGCTCAAAATTCAATCAAATTCTTCAACCTTCCACTAAAGATATAAAAAGACTCCGGTATTACTTAGTATAGAGGTTTTTTTATGGCAATTTTAAAGAAAATTAAACGAAAGCTTGGTCTTATAGCAAGCGAAAAACCAAAAATAGCTTTTTTCATAGACGGTCCTAACATAATCAGAAAAGAATTCAAGATTGATCTTAGAGAGATTAGAAGAAGAGTAGAAAAATATGGTAGGATTACAATAGGGAAGGTTTTTTTAAACCAGTTTGCATCAGAAAAATTAATCGAAGCAGTCGCTAATGAAGGTTTCGAAAATGTCATAGCTCTGGGTGATCCAGAACAAAAAACAGATGTTGATGTTGCAGTAACCGTACATGCTATGGACGCAATATTCAATTCTGATGTAGATATAATTGCTTTGGCCAGTAGAGATGCTGACTTCCTTTCCTTGCTACAGAAAGCAAAAGAACGCGGAAAGATAGCTCTTTTAATAAGTGTCAAACCAGGTTTGGCAACTTCTTTGAAGCACGCAGCCGACCATGTCGAGCTGTTGTGATTTCTTTTTTTAATAATTATGACTACAAAATTAATTTTAATCCGGCACGGACAATCTGAAGCAAATCAAGAAGATGTAGTACAATCTTCAGGACCAGGAACAGATTTAACAGATTTAGGAAAAAAACAATCAGAAGCTGTTGCCAAAGTATTTGAAAACATAAAAATAGACGCAATATATTCAAGTCCAACAAAACGAACAATACAGACTGCAGAAATAATTAACAAAACCCACAATCTTGAAATAAAAATAAAAGAATCTCTTGGTGAAAGAAAATTCGGTATTTTAATAGGAACTCCACGTGATCCAAAAGAACAAACATCTGAACAAAGAAAACTTCATAAAAAAAGAATCGAATTTGAAAACTATCGAGTACCTGACGGAGAAAGTTTTATTGATGTAAAGAAAAGAACAATGAAAGTCATTAATAAAATTTTAGAAGAAAAAAACAAAACAACAATAATAATAGCTCACGGAAATGTTATCAGAGCTATTATTTCTAGTATGTTACATATTCCATTATTAAAAACATATGAAACTCCATCAAGAAATACATGTTATACTGAAATAGAAATAGATGAAGAACCAAAATTAGTTAAATATTTCTGCGCAGAACATTTAGAAGACATCTAGTCAAACCATTTATATTTTCTAAGACCAATGTTATGTTCTTCTTTTTCTATACCAATAAACGCAAACTCTTTCTTTGGTGGAACAATACTTTCTGTCATACGTGAAATATGAGGATTATCTTCAAAGAATGAATTAGGTTTATCTTTCGAAACCGCAGATAAATATTGTGGAAATTCTACTTCTTGTCTAGCATCCAATCTTTCATCAAGATCCATCTTATCTTTAATTTCAATATACCCAGGCAAAACTTCAAAACAACCAACTATCGCAGTTGATCCACTTCCATAATAAACTCCACCAATATGAGAACCTGTAATATCAGTTGTAGCATTATAAAGTGTACTATACAGTCCTGTATGAACTTGACCAGTATAACCATTACCAATACGTCTAAGTTGTTTCAACCCAGGTACTACTTTTCTTGCTAATTCATTTCGAAACATTTCTGCCTTAGATAAAGCTCTCATAAAATCATTATGTTCTTTCATGAATTCTGCCTCAGAATCACATTTTTCTATTCTAGGTTCTACTCTACCGACTTCTGCGAGCAATTGAGCATCATATTCTTTACGACCTCTACGAAGATGATTGAAAGCTCCAAGATATGCTTTTTTAACCATACCAGGAAAAGGAGCATGAGCAACAATAAATTCTATATCATCAGTTATCAATTTTTCTCCCAGTTCAGGCTTTTCTCCTTTCTCAATCAAATTATTATATTTTTCTATGTAATTATCGAGAGCATCTCGCATATGCGATAAATATTGTTGTTCTGAATATTTTCCATCAACAATCGCTTCTGCTTGATACATTCCATTTTCATCTGAAACAGGTCTAAAGAAATCTCTGTTATCACTAGTAGCAACACCAAAAATAGGTTCGATTTTAAGAGCTCTAGGATTCTTTTTAACTCCAGCAACTGTAGCTACAAGACCACGTGTTTTTTCTCCTGGTTTTTCTAAAAAATAACTTGATATATCTGTAGAACAAACAAGTTCAATTTTATCATCATCAACAATACCACTACTGATACGAGCTAGGGAATCTCTAAGTGCATATCCAGCACTAGCGCATGCAAAATTATAATCAATTGCAAAACAGTTTTTCAAAGAAACATCAAATCTCTCTTCAATTGCACCAAGAACCATACTTGCAATTGGTTTAGAATGATACAACGGTGTTTCAGTTCCAAGCACAATAGCATCTATTTTTCTTGGATCTATTTTATATTTTTCTATAGCTCGTACAGCACCATTCATAACAAGAGTAGCAGAATCTACATGATAGTCAGGTACGCCAAAAGCATCAACACCGATCCCTTTTTGCATTAAGCCAACTTTTTCATCATATGTAAGTTCTCTACCGTCTTTATCATACATCTTCCTATTTTCTGAAAATCTTTCTGAAGATAGATAAAGACCTGAAACCTCTACTTCTAAGAAATCCATACCAACATTGCATTTATTTTGACGTGCTGCTTCAGTCATAAGTTAGATAATTAGCAAAAAACATATTTAAAGACGAATGTTATCTAGAAGTTATACGACAATCGTAAAACACTCAAAAATCGTAGTTAAAACTATTGTTTCCACCGAAGTATAGCTCCAATACCACCAATTTGGTACAATTGCTCTCCTTCTCTAGTATCTCTTGATATTATTTCCAAAGTAGTTCCATATTCTTTAACTAACTCTTC
>JAAOXY010000065.1 GCA_018221065.1 Candidatus Aenigmatarchaeota archaeon
AGAACACCCAATCACTATCTATTACAAAATTGTTTGGAACTAATTTAGGATAGTTTTTTCCCAAATATAAACCAACCTTCTCTGCAACTTTTGAATAGAATACTTTCGGAGCAAAAAATCTATTTGCTTTCCTGTGATATTTTCTAAAGTCGGGGAAAGTTTCGGTAAGCATCTGAGCACCCTTTAATCCCCATATTACTCCACCACCACTCCAAGGTTTAGCAAGACCAGCTGCATCACCAACTAATGCAATATATTTCTTATCAGTCAAAGCAAGTCCTCTTGGTATAACAGCAGAAAACAATTTCTGTTTTCTTACTTTTCTCTTTTTTAAAAATTTATCAAAATCTTTCTTAGTAACTTTAGGATCATCAAGTATACCATATTCTGTCCTATTTCCTCTCGGTATCTTCCAAGCAAATCCCTTATCCATTGGCCATATTTCAACAGCTTTTGCTTTAGATTTTTTTCTCTGATAAAACCCAAGACCGAGCCTATAATCAGGACTCTTTACATGGCTCTGTTCTCGCAATTTTGACAAAGCACCATCAGCACCAATCAATCTGTCAAATTCCATTACCATTGTCTTTTTTCCAACACCTATCGACACTTGTGGTTTGCTCGATTTGTGTCTAAAAACTCTCTTAAATTCATGTTTGAAGAAAAATCTTGCTCCAGACTTTTTGGCAAGATCAGCCACATATCTATCAAGAGCAGGTCTGTTTATCACTAACATCTCTGGATCAAAATCAAATTCAACAACTTTCTTAGGAAAATAAATCATAGCTTTATTTATCTTGTGTTCTACAAGTCTTTTCTTCTCAGGCACAAAATCCCAGATTCTATTAGATATAAGGCCAGAACAAGCTTCTTTTCCAGGCTTTGCTTTTTTCTCAAAAACCATAACTTCATGGCCAGCTTCCGCTAGCTTCATTGCTGAATATGAACCTGTTATTCCCCCACCAATTATTCCAACTCTCATTTGAACCACTACAATTTAATATAAATATCAATCTTATATAATTATTATCTTATTAGACTTTAAAGGTAATAACATGGAAATGGAAACAAAGCCCAAAAGCAAAAAGCTGATTATCATACCAATTATGATGCTTCTAGTAGCATTGATATTATTCTACGGAATGTCTTCTGAAGGACTAAAATTAGATGTTGATTTAGCAGGCGGAACTCAGTTGGTAATAGATTCTGAAAGAAGTATAAATGGAGATTCTCTAGAATCAACATTAAATGACTTCGGAGCTTCTGTAACAACAAGTAGAGGATTATCTGGAAATTCAATTATAATCAAATATAAGTCAGATGTGAATACTACCAAAGTATTGGATGTTATGAAAGAAAGTGGTTATTCTTTTGATAGCTATTCTATACAAACGGTGGGTCCTTCTTTAGGAGCTTCATTTTTCACTCAAGCACAAACAGCTCTATTATTTGCATTCATTTTCATGGCAATTGCTATATTCGTAATATTTAAAAAATTCATGCCTAGTTTCTATGTAGTTTTGTGCGCATTCGCAAATCTAGTAGAAGCTGTTGTCATATCACAATTCTTAGGTATAGAATTATCATTAGCAACATTTGCAGCACTACTATTAACTCTTGGATATAGTGTAGATACAGACATTCTATTAACAGCTAGAGTTCTGAAAGAAAAAGAAGGAAATGTAGAAGACAGATTCAAAGGAGCATTCAAAACAGGAATAACAATGACTGGAACAACATTAGCAGCATTATTGGTACTATACTTCGCAACAAACTCTGTGGTTATCACACAAATCGCTTCTGTGCTATTAATCGCACTTGTTCTTGATGTTATCAACACTTGGTTACTTAATGCTAATTTATTGAGATGGTATATGGAGAGGAGTAAGAAATGAAATTAAACTTTTTCAAAAACTGGAGAATATATCTTATGATTTTTGTAGTCATGGGTTCAGTTGCATTGTTAATACCATCGCCACAATCAGGAGTTATTGTTAAAACAATATCAAATGACTCACCTTTCTTAGGTAAAGTTACTATTGGTGAAACAATTGATTGGGCAAATGAACAACAAATAACAACTCCAGAAGATTTTTACTCTTTTGATAATTTTACAGGTGTGTTTAGATTCAACCACAACGGAGAACTTGGTCTTGTTGACATATCAGAACCAGGATTAGGCGTAATAGTTGAAGAAAAACCAACAACAAAAATAAATCTCGGTCTTGATTTAATCGGTGGTACTAGAGTTATTCTACAACCAATGGAAAAAAACATATCCGAAGATCTTATGAGTCAAATAATTTCAACACTTGAAACACGTATTAACATTTATGGTTTAAGAGAATCAAGATTCCAAGTAATTGATGATATAATGGGAGAATCTTATATTCAGATAGAAATGGCAGGAGGTTCACAAGCAGAAATAGAAGAACTTCTTGCAAAACAAGGAAAATTTGCAGGAAAGATACCAAAACTAGTAAGTATCACAGACGGGACTGGAATAATGACTATAGATGGAACAGATTATAATATTTCTTATTCAGATAATAAAATAACATTAGATGGTAAAACACTGTCAATAAATCAAACTTCTACTTTAGATGGATTAGAATACCAATTCATAAACTACACAAACGATAGTGCAGTAATATTATTCACAGCATTTACGGGAGAAGACATACGTTCTGTTTGTATACAAGACCAGCCGGGTATCTGTGCATCAAGATTATATGAAACTCCTGGTGGATATGAATTCCTTTTCCAGGTTATAATTTCACACGAAGGTGCGGAAAGATTCGCAAAATTAACAAGAGGTATGGAAACTTTAGTAAATCCCAACTCTGGTGAAGTTTACCTAGAAAGTAAATTAGCTTTATTCTTAGATGATAATTTAAT
>JAAOXY010000011.1 GCA_018221065.1 Candidatus Aenigmatarchaeota archaeon
AAGTTAGGAACAACACATAAAGAAACAATGAAATTGAGAAAAGAAATATTGGAAGGATACAAACCAAAACCAGGCATGTTAGATCTGTTAAAAAGATTACAGAAAAACTATAGATTGATAGTATTTTCTGGAAACATCAGAGAGCGTGTCATGATGGTAAATAGAAAATATAAAGTAAACAAATTCTTTTCAGAATTCATATTCTCTTACATACAGGGATATAATAAGAATGATTCAAGATTTTATAAAATAATACAGAAGAGAATAAAATATCCAGAACAAACAATAATGATAGATGATAAGAAAAGAGTTTTAGATCAAATGAATAAACACGGTTTCAAAAATACCATCTTATTCAAGAATCCAACACAATTAAAAAGAGAATTAAAGAAATATAATATTATTTAGCATGCTGACATTCACGTGCTTTCTTACGATACTGATCAGCTTTTTCCATATCATGATAAGTATTTACAATAATATCGCATATTTGCTGATACAAAAGGCTTGCCCTAAGGTATTGCCCATTTTCTTCACAACTTTTAGCAGCATTTTCAAGACTCCTTATTTCAGGAGAATGCATATATTCTGGAACAGGTTCAGCCATGTAAATAATTAGATAAGAAAACATTTATACACGAAAAATGCCTATTATAGACATAGAATATATAATAGCAATTTTTATAGCTTTGTTGATAATAGCACTAGCAGCAATATTTATTAAATTTAAGAAAAAACCAACGGCAGTAGACTACAAGCAAAGGTTTAACATAGGAATAATTTGGACAGGATTTGGTATTGTCATGGCTTTTGGAATGGAAAGTTCAATAGGTATGATATTCTTCATATTGGGGTTGGTTTTCTTAGCTGATGGATGGAATAATAAAAAGAAATGGGGAAAGAAAACAAAAATGACAAAAAAACAAATGAAGATGCAAAAACAACTAATAATAATACTTTCATTATTGGCAGTATTGGGATTATTGGCTTTTGTTTTAGTTTCAGGAGTGGTTTTATGAATAAAACGATTTTAATAGGATTGTTAGTAGCAATAGTGTTTGTTTCAGGTTGTACACAACAAACAGAGATAATGGATGATAGATGTTCAGAGTGTGGTAAATAATGTATTGTAAAAATTGTAAAAGAAACGTCAGACCGATTAAACCATTCAATTGGGCAGTATTCCTTATTGGTGGTTTTTTAACGGCAGGGATACTAGCATGTTTGTATTGGATTTATTGGTGTGTAGTATCTGGAGTATGTCCAATGTGTAGAGATAAAAATTGGAGAGAAACAGGAATAAGGAAACATATATATTGAGTAGGTGATTAAGTGGGAAAGAAAAAAGAGTTGAAAGATTATAAAAGAGATGCTAAAGAACTTAGAGCTAAGCTTAAAGAAGTTACAGGACCTATAATAAAAAATAAAGTAACAAAGACAGCGGAAATAGACATGACAATGTATATGAATGATTCAACAGAAGAAGAGTCAATGTTGGGAGACATGAGTATGATGCCAACAGCATTGAACATGACATGTTACATATTTGTATCAGCTTTCTTTAATCCTGATGCATGGGATGATGCAGAAATGACTTCAGATACAGAAAATAAATTAGAAGGATATGATGTAACAAGATTTGAATTTAATGTTGTTGACGAAGAAGATGGAAATAAAATATCATCATGTATTGCAACAAGTAAAGACGATGTAAGATTTAATATGTTTAGGGATTATTAAGAGAACATAACTTTTAATTACCCCCTATAACAAATATATTGAATGGCTAGAAGAAAGACAACCAAAAGAAAAACAACAAAGAAAAGAACAACCAGAAGAACAACAACCAGAAGAACAACAACCAGAAGAACAACTAGAAGAGCATCAAGAAAACCAAAGAGTAATATGACAACAGTAAGAATATTAGGTGCTTTAGGATTGATTGCTATATTGATTGGTGCTATGACTAATCTTTATGACACAAAGTATGGAATATTATTAGCAATAATTTTATGGTTAGCAGCAGGAATATTATCTAAGGCCTAGTTTTAGGCCATTTTTTTCTATTTTATATTGAAATTTAAAGTTTTCTTTACAATTAATCATATGGCAAATCATATAGAAGAACTGCTTAGCGGACAAGCAGCCAATTTCGAGAAAAAAGCATTAGATTATGAATTAAGTGGTGAGTACCTTAATGCAACAGTAGAATACAGAATAGCTGCTGTAGAATATGCGGATTCTGGAAATAAAGAAAAAGCAGAAGAAATGATGAGAAAGTCAGATGAGATGGACATTAAAAATAAAAACAATTTGTGATTTTATGGTAAAACCAGTAAAGAAAAAAGATACTGAGTTGCCATGGAAATATACAGTAGGATTATTAGCATATGTGACTGGTGGACTTATAGTAGGATATACAGCGTATCAACTTCTATACGAAGGTCAAGTTTCTAATGTAATACCTGGTGTAGTAGGTGCAGCAACATGTTTTTACATCGGAAAAAAGGTTTATCCCAGGATATAAATCTTTAAGAACACTCCAGTACAATTAGAATAATGATAGTAGAATTTTCTCAATTTAATTTAGAAGAAGGATCAAATGTAGAAGAATTTCTTGAAGCAATAGAACTGTCGCAAGATTTTATTGAAGATCAGCCAGGTTTCGTAGATAGAGAAGTATTAAGATCAGGAGACGAATGGTTTGATATTATCAGATGGGAATCAAAAGAACATGCAGAAGCAGCAACTAAGAAATTCGATACTGCAGAAGAAGTTGAAGACTTTGCAAA
>JAAOXY010000066.1 GCA_018221065.1 Candidatus Aenigmatarchaeota archaeon
GTCTTTTTTCTTTAAAGTTTTTTTAGCAATGTTTTCAAAATCTTTACTACTGGTGTGTTTTCCTCCGAGGGAGACTATGAAGTTAGCAACTTTCTTCTTATCGACAATTGTACATATGTCAGAGTATAACATACCACCAAAACCAGGAGCTATGTTGTTGTCAATGACAGCTATATGGTTACAGTTTCCTAAAACCTTTTCTATTTCTTTTCTTGGGAATGGTCTGAATGATCTTATAATTAATAGTCCTGCTTTGATACCTTGTTTTCTTAGGGAATCAACAGATTCTTCTATTGTCGTACATAGGGAACCAAGGCCTACGAAGATAATCTTGGCATCTGATGTTTTGTATTTCTCTATAAGACCATAAGATCTTCCAAATGATTTTTTGAAGTCTCTGCCTACTTCATTGATTACATCAAGAGCATTTAGTTGAGCTTTGTGTAACTGAGATCTGAATTCACTATAACCCTCCATTACAGGAATACCAAGAGACATTGGTTGTTTAACATCAAGAGAAGTCATTGGCTTGTATTTTGGAAGGAATTTGTCTACTTTGCTTTGACTTAATATTTCTGTTGGTTCATTTGTGAAACTTTGTATGAATCCATCCATGTTGATTATGATTGGTAATAGAACTCTTTTGTCTTCAGCTATCTTGTAAGCTTGGACAACCGAATCAATTACTTGTTGATTATTTTTTGCGAATAACATTATCCAACCGGAACTTCGTAAAGCCATGATGTCATTATGATCTGGCCATAAAGTTATTGGTGCGGCTAATCCTCTAGAACAGTTAACCATGACTAATGGAAGTCTCATTCCTGATGCTACATAATGCATTTCGTGCATTAACATTAAACCTTGAGAAGATGAAGCTGTGAAAGTTCGTGCACCTGTTGCTTGACTTGCAATTGCAGCAGATAGTACAGAATGTTCTGATTCCATTTGAACATATTCTCCTTTCCATTCTCCAGAAGCTTTCCATTTTGCTAAGTATTCTATTATTTCTGTTTGTGGTGTGATTGGAAATACTGGAGCAACTTGTACTCTTGAAAGTCTTGCTCCCCATGCTGCTGCTTTGTTTCCGTTTATTACATCTTTCATTTATTCACCTTTTGTAAAATTTATTTATCCATATCTTTTTGAAAAAAGGAAGTGTTAATGTTGATAACATAAAAGCGATTGCAGGAACGATTGCATTCAACCAAGGATTGATTACATTTATTATATCTAAATAAAATCCAATTGCTAAGTAAGTGAATAAGGCTAATAAAATTCTTCTTGTTAAACTTGTTTCCCAAGCTTTGCCTCCTTCAACATGCTTATTCCTTCTTTTTAATGATTTAATTTCTTTTTCGATTTGTTTTTGATTCATTTTAATCTTCCTCATGTGTATCTCTTTTCATTTCAATGCATTTTACTGGGCATTGTTCTGCACAAATGCCACAACCTTTACACACTGTGTAATCTACTACAGGTTTTCCTTTTAATTTAGAATTTTTATTTGATTTAACATCTTTCCATTTGTAAGCTGAGTCCGGACATACTGTGAAGCATATCTTACAAGAGATGCATCTGGAATGATCTACTACAGGTTTGTTGATTCTCCAACTACCCGTATGTCTTTTTACTGCATTACCAGGTTCTCTTATGTGCGGTATTCCTTGAAGACCTTTATATTTTATTTTTTTTTCTTCAACTATTTTATTCATTTAAACCATCTAAACAATTTTCATATTCAGTATTTTGTTCCCATTTACAATATCCATCATTACAACCACAGCTTGTTTGTTGTAAACATCCATATTCTTCTTTGTATTCACATGTTGTGAATATTCCTCTAGCTGCTGATGCTGTTGTGCATATTTGACCAGAACAACCAGCTACTCTACAATCTTTATTTGTAATACATTCTCCGCCCGCTGTTTGATTTTCTTGACCTAAATCTGGAATAACATCGGTTGGTATTCTGGATACAGCAAAAACTAAAAGTATTATTATTATTCCAGCGAATACAATTGGTTGCCAATTATTATTTTTCTTCATTTTATCACCTTGTATGTTTCTTTAATAGTTTCAATATTCTGTTTTATCATTTCTGGGTGGCCACGTTCTTTTAATGCAGAATCTATTGCTTTTTCAAGATTTTTCAAAGGCAACCCTAAGAATTTTATTAATGATCCCAATACAGCTGTATTTGCTATTGGTTTTTTCAAATGTTTGAGAGCTATATTAGTTGCGTCAATACAGTAAACAGGATTTTTTATTTTGAATTTTCTTTTAAAATATTGCGGATCTTTTGTAGAATTTATTATTATGAAACCGTCTTTTTTCAGACCATGTATCATTATATCGAAGTTGAGAGTTTCATCAAGGATTACTATAGCGTTTGGATATTGAATATATCCACGTTCTCGTACAGTTTTTTTATCGTATCGAGTAAAACTAGTGACTGGTGCTCCTCTTCTTTCTGCTCCATATAGAGCAAAGTCTTGTGTTTGTTTTCCAGAAAAGAATGCTGTCAATCCTAAGAGATGAGCACTCATCTTTACACCCATGCCGCCTCTTCCATGAAATCTTACTTCTATCATAATAGTTATTGTGTTTCAATATAAAAATCAATTTGCTAAGATGTTTTATATAAGATTCTTTTAAATATGGTTTATGAAAAACAAAGGTTTGATAGGTAAAACAATCAACTACGCAAAGAATAACAAATTGGCTACAGTACTTCTGATATTCGTGTTATTATTAGTAGTACCAGGATTGCTATCTTCAATGTTTGGCGGATTTAGTTCAGGTGCTGGATATGAAGTAGAATCAGCAATGGGCGGAGCACAATTTGCACGAGAAATGTCACTTGATTCGGTTCCGTCTGAATCTATTAAGAGTAGTGATGCAATTTCAACAGATAGGATAATTGTTCATTCAGCTGATGTTGACATTGAAGTTGTTGATGCAGATCAAGCGCTTTCGAGTTTGACTGATATAGCAATTAAGTATAATGGATATGCTTCAGGTTCTTCTATAAGGAGAGGACGAAATTACAAGAGTGGTTACATAACTCTTAGGGTTTCTAAAGACAATTTCCAAAATGCTATAGATGATATTTCAGCATTGGGATTTGTTGATCACAAAAGTATCAGTGCAGATGATGTTACTGAAGAGTTTATGGATTTATCAACAAGATTAAGTACTTACAAAGCCACTGAACAGAGATATTTGGAACTTCTTGATAAGGCAACAAATGTGGAAGAACTTTTGATGGTAGAAGAACAATTGGGTGACATAAGATACAAAATAGAAAGAATAGAGGGAAGATTCAATTATCTTCAAGGAAAAGTAGATCTTTCAACTATTAGAATTGACTTTTATGAACCAGAAAAAATGATTCCAGAAATTGACTTTAATGAAATGGTTTCAGATACTGTTAGAAATTCAATAGATGGTTTCTTTGGATCAATACAATTTATAATAGTATTGTTATCATCATTGGCACCATGGTCAGTAGTTGTGTATATTGTTTGGAAATTTTATAAGAAAAGGAAAGAAAAGAAAAAGAGATGAACCCTTTCCTTTTTATTCTATTATTCTGATATCAGTAGCCCAACATCCTTCTTCATTACATATCAAAGGATTGATGTCCATTTCACTGAATTTGTTGTTTAATGAGAATTTACTTATTTTTACTAGGAATTCATAGAGCTTTTGGAAGTTGATTCCTTTTTGTCCACGTGCTCCTTTCAGTATTTCGAATCCTTTTAATTCTGATACCATTGTTTCTGCATCGTATGTTGTTAATGGTGCTATTCTGAATGTTATGTCTTTCATTATTTCAACATAAATTCCGCCAAGACCAATTGATATAACATGTCCGAATTCGCTGCTCTTCTTTGCACCAATTATTAGTTCCAATCCTTCTAATTGTTTTTGAACGACAACTGATTCTGCACCCTTTATTTTCATTAATTTATTGAAAGTTTCTATTCCTTTTTCTTCAGAATCTATGTTCATGAAGACACCATCATTTTCAGTTTTGTGGATTATTGCCTTTCCAGCAACTTTCATGACACAAGGAATGCCTGCTTTTTTGATAGCAGCTTTAACATCAGTTTCTTTTTTGATAAACATGTAATGAGCTAGCGGTATTTTGCTTAATTTTAGTTTGTCATAAGCTTTTGATTCTTCCATTCTTAATGGTTCTATAATTTTTGCAACTTTCTTCTTTGCTTTCTTTTTTGTAACCTTTTTTACTGATTTCTTAACAGATGATTTCTTAGTAACTTTTTTTACAGTTTTTTTACTGACTGGTTTGGTCTTTACTGCAGTTTTCTTTACAGGTTTCTTCTTAACAGCCTTCTTTTTAGCTTCTTTACCGAACAAACTTAACATGATATCAACCTCGAGATTAGTTAGCTCTTTATTTGTCTTGTTTCTATTTAAATGATTCGTCTGTTTTTCATTAAACTTATATTATTATAGCATGAAATTATGGTATGGATTTTGCAATGCTAGGCATCAAATATGACAGAACACAGACCTTTAGGAAAGGTGCTGCTAGAGCTCCTGATATGATAAGGTCTATGATACCTAAAACAGAGAATTTTGTAGCTGACGTGGATCTTGGAGAAAAGGCGTTTATTAAGGATTTGGGCGATATTGCTCCTTTAGAGAGAAATCAGCTGATAAATGAGACTTTTATTAAGCTTTCTAATGAAAAGGCATTTCCCATCATTCTTGGTGGAGAGCATACAATAAGCTATGCTGTAGCTAAAGTGCTGAAACCTGCTGTTTTTGTTAGTTTTGATGCTCATCCTGATCTCAGAGATGATAATACTCATGAAGGCGTTACTAGGAGAATTGGTGATTTGATTGGATATGACAATATCATATTACATGGTGTTAGATGCATGTCAAAAGAAGAGCATGAATTCATCCATGATAAAAAGATCAAGATAATGTCTGTTGGTGACTTGAAATGGCTTAGAGAGCCAGTTTATCTTTCTATAGATCTTGACGTTTTAGATCCTTCAATATTGCCGGCAGTGGGTAATCCTGAACCAGATGGATTAAGATTTGCTCAGGTTTTGGAAGGGATTAAGGCATTAGCTCCAAATCTGGTTGCTATTGATTTTGTAGAATATACTCCTTTTGTGAATCAGAATAATGATGTTAATACAGCTATTGTTACAAAACTAATTAATGCTGCTATGGCCGAGATAATCAAAGCTAAGCAATTATAAAATTATCTAATATTTTTTAAAAGAAGAAATAGTCATTTTTATTCTATTTTTTACTTCTTTTGTAGAAGGATTTAATTCTTTAGTTGTAAATTCTCCATTTGTAATATCTATTTTATCAAATATTTGATTGTAGAGGTCATATATTATTTTAAGACTGATTTGATATCTTGGTTCCAGATGAACACTAGTACTGTTTACCATTTGTTCAGCTTTTTTACGATAACTATTGGTATAATTATAATATTTTTTCATCATATTACGAAATTCATTGTTGATTTTTACACCATTAGCTATGTCTTTTAGTTTTTTCGTAGTTAATTTATTTTGAATCATTATGTCTTTGGCAAAGTAGTTTAGATTATTTTTTTGATCTTTTTGAAAATCTCTAATTATATGTACAAGATATGCAAAGAGTGCTATTGGCCGTGCTGCTTTTTGTATATCATAATTGGGTGAGATATATTCTTTTTTATTTTTCTTAATTCCACAAAAGTGCATGAAGATAGAAGCTGGTGCAACTGCTGCACCTTCAGAGTATTTGATAAAATCGTAAAATGTTTTAAAACTATCATTATTCAGATCATATATCATTGCTTTTGAAAATTTCTTCCATGGCCATAATGGTATTTGAAATTTTTCTGTTGTAGTTAATAGATCTTTTTGGAACCGATTTTGTATTTTTCTATTATTAATCATGTAGGAATCCATTTTAGCTAATATTTCTTTTTTCTCAATGTTTGGTATTTTATTTCCAATAATTTTTCGATTATCTACTAGATCATCGATTATTCTCATTGATTTGTAACATATCTTAGAACCATTAAATCGATCATTATCCCAAAATTGAGCAGCAATGCCCATGATAGGTGTATTGACTATTTTTTGAAAATCAAGGGTTTTAATGAAAAATAAAGATTTATTATCGAGTTTCATATTGTATTACTTTTAGATGTATGATATAAAACTTCGTAATAGTTGAGATATAGCTGAAGCTAATTTTTGAAAATAAAAGAAAAAGTGATAATTTTAAAATGGTGTAATTTCGCTTTCTTGTGTTCCGACTTCTTCTTCAGGCATTGTTGGGCTTGCGATGTGTTTGATTATGACAACATCTCCGATGCTATCTACAAGCTGATAAGGAATAATAACTCCTCTTTTTCCACCAACTATGCTTGACAAGAATGAACCCTTAGCAGCTTCAACAATCAAAGCTCTTGTTCTGAATTTTGCAAGATCTACTTCGACATCAGCTACTTTACCTGCGTATACACCTTTGTTAGTAAATACGTCTTTACCAAACATCTCTGTCATATTTTTAACTGTTATTGCCATGTTCATTCCCTCCGCTCAATTATTATAAATGAGCCTAATGATATATAAGTTTTAAGTAGATTTTAAGTTCAATAAGCTTTAGAGTCGGGGTCGCCTAGCTCGGTAGGGCGCTAGCCTGCTAAGCTAGTTTCCATTGGATACGTGGGTTCAAATCCCACTCCCGACGCCATTTTCTAAAGAATTAGCACTATATTATATGTTTGAACTCTGAAAAATGAGTTATATGTTTTGGGGTAAGTTTAAAGTCTTATCTATACAATTATTCTTTATAGTGATTAATTATGGTAACAACAACACCGTTAGTATGCGTTGTAATTTTTAATGAGACTCGTGTCTTGTTAGTTGAGAAAGTATATAATGATGGTACTATTGCTTATGGTTTACCATCAGGTAAAATAAAAGAAAATGAAAATCCTATAAGAGGAGCACTGCAAGCTGCTGAAGAAAAGACAGGATTGGTATTGAAGGACATTAGAGATGTTGGAGAATATTCTGCAGTTGTGTCTAGAGGAGAAGGATGGATGCATACTAAAAGAGTGTTAGCATTTTATTCTGGAAACTTTGAAGGTGATTTAAGACCTTCTGGTAGAAATAGACCATTTTGGGTAGGTTTAGATCTTGTTGATAATTATAATCTTCTTCCAAATGTAAAAAAAATAATCATGGATGCGTTTAATCATCATAAATTAAAACCACCGGGACAATCACATTTCAATCTTTATGGTTAATTATTTTTTAGAATTTGCTTTTTTTAATTCTTTCATTATAATATGCATTTGTATTTCTGATGTACCTTCGACTAATATACCAGCTTCTGAATCTCTTTTTAGTTGATTGGCTCGTGTTTCTGTCATATATCCAGTTCCACCATGTATCTGTGCTCCTGTTTTGGTTGTCCAGACTGAAGCTTCTGTTGCGAAGAACTTTGCTTCAGCAGCACGTTTTAGATATCCAGGAGTTTTATTATCTATTTCATTAGCAGCATCTAAATAAAGATATCTTGATTTAGAATTTACCTTTAACATCTCATCAAGATATTGTTTAATAATTTCGAATTTTATTATTGGTCTTCCAAATTGTGTTCTACCGTTAGCGTAGTCATCAGCTTCTGTAAGAGCTGCTTGACCTACTCCTGTAAATGTTGCTGCAATTGATGCTCTTCCTTCGATTAAACCATCTTTAGCATTTTGATCTCCTTTCCCTTCTTCTCCTAACAAATATTCTTTTGGGATTGCGACATTATCTAATGTTATTCTTGCTGTTGGGGAAGCTTTTAATCCTGCTTTATCTGCAATACCAGTTACATCAAATCCGAGAGAATCACCTTTAACTATGAAAGTGCTCATTCCTTTTTCTGTATTTGCTGAAACAATGTATATGTTTTTTAATCCTCCATTTGATATGAACTTCTTTTTTCCATTAATGATCCATTCATCGCCTTCTAGTTTAGCTTTTGTCTTTATTCCTCTTAAATTAGAACCACCTTCATCTTCTGTCAATGCAATTGCTCCCCAATATTTTCCTTGCGCAAGGTAAGGGAGTAATTCATCTTTAACTTCTTCAGAAGCCATTTTGCTTATCAGACTAGCACATGAATCATGAGTCGATGTTCTAATAGCTATACTGGCGTCTCCTCTTCCTATGAATTCTGTGAGTGCACAATATGTTGGAAGACCAAGTCCTGCACCACCTTCATATTCTTGTGGTATATTTGTACCAGTCCATCCAAGTCTCGCTATTTCAGAATATATTTCGTTCATACCAGGAGGCAAAATTACTTTTCCACCTTTTCCATCTTCTCCTTCTATGAATTTTGCGCCAACTCTATCCCAACTTCCTGAGAGAGGTGTTATTTTATCCTTTGAAAAATCACGAACTCCTTCTAGAAATATATTTACAGTTTCAAAGTATTCTGGTCTCGTTGTCAAAGACGCACTTTTTATTTCTTCTATTGCTGGGGTATTATCATATATTTGTTTTAATGTGGCTTCTTTTTTCGTAAACATAAATAAGCTTTGTGTTTAATCTTTAAATCCTTATAAAATCTCGAGTTCAATTGTATTATTATGGACCCGTGGTCTAGTCCGGTTATGACACTACTTTCACAGAGTAGGGGTCAGGAGTTCGAATCTCCTCGGGTCCACCAAATTTAAATTTAAATATATGGGATGTTAACTTTGATGTAAATAATTGATAGGGAGTTGTAGTGTTATGAGGTTTAATTTTGTTATGGCATTTCTTTTAGGAATGTTAATGATGGGTACAGTAGTTTTAGCTGAATGTCAGCCAGATCCAGACTGTATTGCTAGGGATCCAGCGTGTGCTAAATTTGCAGGAATTCCTTGGGCAGACCCAGGTTTAGGAGCAGGAACATGTTGTGTGGAAGATACTTGTACAGTAACATGTGAACAATTTGCAGGATCGTTTGATGCTGGTGGAAATGGTGATCCAGAAAATCCAGATTGGACAGATTTAACAGATCAAGAAGTTAATTTTAATTTTACTCTACAAGATACATCACAAGAAGATAATGATTTTTCAGTTACCTTATCATTTGATTGGCAGAGTGATGGAAATTGTGGTGGAACAATAAATGATGGACCAGGAGATGGTACAGGAAACAATCAAACTGAAAACGGAATATATGATTCTAATACAGGTACATGTTGGACAACATTTAATGATCTTCCTGGAGGAAGATTAACACAGAATACTCTTTCAATAGGTGGTTTGGAAATATATCAGGTTTTCATACCGACATCAGATGGAGATGGATTAGGTTATACAATACCAGAGCATGTTGGTGGAAATGAAAGTGAAGAAAGCGTAAATGATACAAGAAATAATACTGCGCAAATGAATAGTTCCCAAGGAAGTCAAGGAACACCAGCATGGATGATTGCTGCTGTTTATGTAAATTATACAAATGTTAGTGGTATTAGTTTGTATGATAGTACCGGAACAATGTATCCTGATCATGCTTTAGTAGGAGGACCAATTTTCATAAAGAATACTAGTGTCTATATGAAAAATGATTCATCATCAACATATTTGATATCTGTTGATACTTCGAATTTGGGAGGTAGTATACGTAATCCACCATGGAATCTTTCGAATTCTAGTTTAGCATTAACAGGATCATTAGGAAGTTATAGATTAATTGATGCTTCGTTGAATTTGATTGGTGGACTTGCAAAACAATTATTAATCCAAAAAGGTACAGGTGAAGAATGGGCATTTTGTTGTCCGTCTGCAACAACAGCTTCAGAAGTAAATAACACATGTCCAGGAATATTTTATACAAGTACTGAAATAACTGGACCAGATAGTAATACATATTTTGTATGTAGTGGAATGACTAGTTCTGGTGCAGGTAGTCAAGGAGATACAAATTTAGTAATAAATGATTCAGCAGAAGGAGTATGGGCTGCTACAAGTACGCCAGTTGAGTTTTATGCATATTATTATAATGTAACAGATGATTCACCTTTAACAAGTTCAGATTCTACTTGTAATATAGATGGACCAGTTTCTTGGATTAATATGACATATGATGCTGGAGATACAAGATGGGAATATAATTATACAGGTGGTTATGGAACAACTGGATTGAAAAGTTGGGATGTTTCATGTAATACAACTGCTACAAGTCATTTCAATTTATTAGCAAATGATACAGTGAATATAAGTTCAACAGCTTACAATAAAGATAATCAAACATTTAATGTAACTATAAACGGAACAGATCCTTCAGTGAAAGATATGAAATGTTATGATGGTAATACAGGTTCTTTCATAACAGTAACACCAACCGCATTTTCTACAACAAATATAATTTGTAA
>JAAOXY010000012.1 GCA_018221065.1 Candidatus Aenigmatarchaeota archaeon
CCATCAAGATTATACAGTAAACGTAATTCTAGAAAGTGTAAGATATGGATTAACTGTCTTATAGTCTAGAAGGACCATTTTCCTTTAATCTTCTCTTACAATAGTCAGTAGGTTCGGTGCATTCTCTATCAGTTAAGCTACAATATTGGTCCGGAAGGCCATGATATTGTACTGTTATGCTGGGATTGTTCTCTATTTCATCTGCTTTAATGGAATGATACTCACACGACATAATTATATTGACCAAAAAAGGCATTTAAAGATTGGGAAACAATGTTCTTTAGGTAATATTATGACTGATGATGACAAACCTTGTGAATTCAGTGATGGAAATTTGAATGAGATCAACAGATGTTGCACTAATAGGAACGAAAACTGTACATATAACAACAAAGGTAATGGTAAAGAGATTACAAGATGTGATATTTATCCTATACAGAAGGGAAATGAGACAAGCTATCTAGAAAAGAAAGGGGCGATGGTATTATGAAAAATCCAATAAAAACAATAGCAAAAGACATATTTTATGATCCAGGAAAGTATACATGCGCATTGGGTTTGGGTGCTAGTACGGTTGTTCTTGGTATAGTTGGTATACATTATGCTGCTAAAGGTGAATTGTTTGAAGCGGCGAAGGGTTTTGGTGCATTAGTAATACCAAGTGCCGTTATTAATTATAAAATGAATATGGAAATGGAAGATAGTCCATATCATGTAATCAAAAATGCATTCTTTGAGTGATTTTATGAAAAAAAGAGAACCAGTTGTAGCAGGAGATTATATTGCACCCCTTATTACAGGTGGTACTACAGTTGCTTCTCTTTACTTGACATACAGATCTGCAAAAGAAGGAAATGTTGCTGGTGTAGTTGTTGGTGTTGCTGGTACTGTTATATCTGGTGGTGCTACTGTACTTGGTGGTTATCATCTTTTCAAAAAAACTATTGGAAACGGAGAATTATTGTGGGATTAGTGATTAAATGAATGGAGAAAATTGTTCTTGTAAAGATCCTTGTGTTGATTGTCCTAAAAATTATGCAGATGAATTAATACAAAATTATACTGAAATTGAAAGGAAAATAATCAATTATCTTTTAGATCTTAATGGGCATTCTGTTTTTCCAACAGGAGCAGAGATCTACAACGAAGCTTTTGGTTTGAAACTTGATAATCATGATATAAAATATGTTACTGATGTGTTATATGATATGGAAAAGAGAAAACAGATTGAAAAATTTGAAAATGGTTACAAATTAAATGGTGTAATTCATAAAATGTGTTTAGAATAGGTGATAGAAGGCGGGAAAGTCTTATTTCTTTTTAGATTTTTTCTTTACAGCTGTCTTTTCAGGAGTCTTTACTCCTCTAGCCATTCTTAAGAACTTTCTCCGAATACCTTCGAAATCGTGGGCGATGTCTTGCCCTGAATCTGTAAGCTTTACAATTTTTATTCGGCCTTTTTTCTCAAATTCAACTAAACCAAGTTGATTGAATGCATCTAAGACCTTAACTGTGTGAGAATATGTGCAGTCTACTGTCTTTGAGACTTGGGTTGCATACTTTACACTCTCTGATTTTAAAGATACTAACATCTTTACTGGCTTTGCGTGCATGAATAAATTATCAAACTGGTGTCTTGTGTCAATTTTCTTTTGCAATCTTACAACCCCCTATACTTTCTTGTCATTCCTAGCATTTAAACGTTTTCTCTAGGTTTTAACATATACAATGCTTAGTCTATGTTGTGTTATATCTATTCTAATTAATATGTTGTAGTGTATAAATAGATGATAGTGGTGTTTATCATATATTTTATAATGTATATTTTAGATTATACTATTCAATTTTTGTAAAAATCAAGTCTCACATTTTAAAAAA
>JAAOXY010000067.1 GCA_018221065.1 Candidatus Aenigmatarchaeota archaeon
TCTATGAGTGTTCTGTCAGGTATTGCCACTTTATCCAAATCTTCAATAGGTGGTGCTGATGGATTATTCACAATTTCTTTGTTGAAAAATGAAACACCTTTTACTGTTATTGAATCCTTATTATTTTCTATTTCCTTTATCAAATCAGCAATAACTAATTCAGTTTCACCTCTTATGATAAAAACATCTTCAGCATCTATAAAATCTTTAGGATTTGCTGTAGGTTCAGTACCAAGATAAACAAACTTTTTTCCTTTTTTCTTCTCTCTTATGATATCCTTTGCCCTGATATCAGTTTTCTTTGATAAGAAAACCGTATAAAAAACATAAACATCTGAATCATCATTATCAACAAAATCATTGAAAGCTTTTTCAGATACATCTCCAACAGAAAAATCTTTTACTCTAACATCATGTCCAGCTTCTTTCAACATAGTTGCTGGATATAAAATAAATATATTTGGTTGTTGATACAATCCATAATTGCATCCAAATATTCTCTCAGCTGCATATTTTCCATCCAATGGTGGTGGAACCAAAAATGTTACTTTCATCAAAATCACTCCAATAATTAATTTTTACTCTTCAACCATTTCAAATACTGTGTTCCTGTTATCATTACGTTTTTTATTTGATTTAAGCTTCTAACTCTTTTCACTGTCTTAAATAAATACTTGGGTGTTAACAAGAATTTTCTATGAGCATCTTTCATAAGTTTCTCAAGATCTTCTTCCGGAATATCGCCAGTAGCAAGAACATGCCTCTCTGTCAATTCTTGATCATACGGATTCTTAGCATACTTTGACACTATCCATCCCTTCTCATTAGCAACATCAAATAAAGGTGTATTCTTCATAGGAGTTAAGATACTTATTTGGACATAATCTGCATCAATTTCCTCTGCAAAAGTAATGGTTCTCATAGCATCTTCTTTCGATTCTCCAGGTATACCAATGATAAGATATGCCATTTTTTCTATGCCTACTTCTTTTGATAATTTGAAGGCAGTTCTTATCTGTTCCACAGTTATTCCCTTGTTCAAAAAATCCAAAGATTTCTGATTAGCTGATTCAACACCATAAGATATCAAAATACATCCAGCTTCTCTCATCTTTGTCAACAATTCTTTATCAACAAGATTAACTCTACACTCACACTTCCATTCAATATTTAATTTTCTATCTATAATGCCCTGACATATTTCAATTGCTCTATTTTTATCAGTGACAAAAAGATCATCATAAAAAATAAATGACTTTATTCCATAAGTTCTGTAAACATTTTCTATCTCATCGACTACATTTTTAGCCGATCTAGCACGCCACATTTGCCCAAACATCGTTTTGTTACAAAAAATACATTTGTAAGGACATCCTCTAGAAGTTATTATAACAGATATTTTTTTGTGCTTACCAATAGGGTATCTATATTTGTCCATTGGCAACAGTTCTCTTGCTGGTTGAGAAATGCTGTCAAGATCCTGAATAAGATCTCTTCTTTCGGTTTTAACTATTTTACCATCTTTTCTAAAAGCTATTCCTCTGACATCATCAATATCTTCGCCGTTTTCAAGTTTTTTAATCAGAATAGGTGCTGTAACCTCACCTTCATGAAGAACTATTATATCTACTTCAGGACAGTCATCAAATGTTTGATCTGTACATATTGTTCCATGCGGACCTCCTAAAATAAGATGCTTGCAGTGTTTTCTTGCAATTTGAGCTGTTCTATATGTTCTATCTATTGTTGGTGTCATACCTGTAACACCAATTACATCCACTTTACCTCGAGATTCTAGCTCTTTTTCCAACTGCTCCCATGTCATTTGAAGTGCATTTGCATCCAAAATCTCAACGTCAATTCCTTCTTTTTTCAAAGATGCAGCAACATAACTAAGCCCTATAGGTGGTATTATGAAATTTTCAAACATCTTTTTTTCCCTTGGAGGTGAATTTATTAA
>JAAOXY010000013.1 GCA_018221065.1 Candidatus Aenigmatarchaeota archaeon
AAAAGCTTAGAAAACTAAGCTTTCACAACTTCCAAACATACGCCAGCAGCTACTGTCATACCCATATCTCTAATAGCAAATCTTGCCATCTCTGGATATTCCTTGCTACTTTCAATAACCATTGGCTTTGTTGGTTCACACTTTACGATTGCAGCATCACCAGCCTTAATGAAGTCTGGGTTCTCTTGCAATACTTGTCCTGTCTTTGGATCAAGTTTCTTCTGTATCTCAGTTATCTTACAAGCTACCTGAGATGTATTCACGTGGAATACTGGTGTGTAACCTTTGGTTATTACATTAGGGTGTTGCAACACAATAATTTGTGCTGTAAATTCTTTAGCAACTGTTGGTGGATTGTCTGCAGGTCCTGCAACTTCTCCTTTCCTAACATCGCCTTTACCAACACCTCTTACAGAGAATCCAACGTTATCACCTGGTCCTGCTTCCTGAACTTGTTCATGATGCATTTCAATAGTTTTTACATCACCTTTTGCTCCGGAAGGCATGAACACAACTGGTGCTCCGTTCTTCAACATTCCTGTCTCAACTCTACCGACAGGTACTGTTCCGATTCCTGTAATTGTATAGACGTCCTGTACTGGAAGTCTCAAGTCCTTGTCCACTGGCTGTGGTGGTAATGTTAAATCATCTAAATGCTCCATCAAAGTCTTTCCTTTATACCAAGCAATTTTATCAGATTTCTTTACTACATTATCTCCAACAAATGCAGATACCGGTACAAAAGGTACTTTAGATGTATCATATCCAACAGATTTCAATAATTTTTCTACCTCAGCTTTTACTTCATTGAACTTGTTTTCATCGTAGTCAATAGCATCCATTTTATTCATAGCAACAATTACTTGTCCTACTCCCAAAACTTTAATCAAGTATGTGTGCTCTTTTGTCTGCTCTTGAATACCATCTTTCGCAGAAACTACCAAAATTGCAGCGTCTGCCTGTGATGCTCCTGTAATCATGTTCTTAACAAAATCCCTGTGACCAGGTGCATCGATAATCGTAAAGAAAAACTTAGGTGTATCGAACTTTTGATGCATAATATCAATTGTTACTCCTCTTTCTCTTTCTTCTTTCAATTTATCCATGACAAACGCGAATTCGAAAGTTTCTTTCTTCAATTCTTTGGCCAACTCTTTCAATTTTCTCATATCGTCTTCTCTAACATTTCCACTATCAAAAAGTAATCTACCGACCAATGTAGATTTTCCGTGATCTACGTGACCGACAGTTACCAAATTCATGTGTGGTTTTTTATTTGCCATATTATCAACTCCAAATTCACTAAACGCGTTTAGTTATTAACCTAATGCTTAAGTTGTCCAATCTAAGCTATTTAAAAGTTCTCTTTTCAAGCTTCAGATTGAGGGACTTCTTCTGCTAATCCCTTCCTTTGTCGTACCTGTTTAGCTATTTTACTTATCAAATCTCTAGGTACTTTTTCAAACATAACATCAACCAAAGACTGGAACCCCTTTCCAGCAGTAGCTGACTTAAGAGTAGCTTCAAATCCAAACATTTCAGCTACCGGTAACTTAACAGTCATAACAGCTGAATATTCTTCTTGTTCAACATCTATTATTTCTCCTCTTCTATTATTTACCTCAGCTGTAACACTACCCATATAATCTTGAGGAGTATCTATTCTCAATATTTGTCTAGGCTCTAAGAATACCATTCCTGCTTTCATCATACTTTGCTTAATTGCATGCCTTATTGCAGGTACAATTTGTGCCGGACCTCTGTGTACTGCATCTTCATGTAATTCCGCATCAAGCAATGTTACTACCAAAGAAGAACATGGTTCTCTTGCAATAGGACCTTCATCCATAACATTCTTGAATCCTGTCTTCAAATGATCCATTGCTTCATTCAAATACTGAATACCTTTTGTCATATCAATTAACATACAATGATTATGTATTGTAAGTACAGACTTTGCTTCATCTCTACCCATTCCAAGTTCTTGAAGTTTAGCAGCAAGTTCAGTACCCTTACCTTTAACATCACCATCTTTAATGTCACCATCTGCCATTGCTTTATAAATATTTTCTGGTAATGGTTCAACTGTCATATAAAATTTATTGTGTTTATTAGGACTCTTACCTTCTACTTCAGGTCCTTTACTTGTTACAGTTTCTCTATAAACAACAATTGGTGGAGAAACGTTAATTTCAATTCCCTTACTTCTAATTTTTCTTTCTACTTTAGCATCAAGATGTAATTCACCTAATCCAGAAACCAATGTCTCACCAGTCTCAGGATTTATTTGAATCTTTAATGTTGGATCTTCTCTATTCAATGTTTTCAAAGCTTCAATTAACTTTGGAAGATCTTGTGGACTTTTTGGTTCAATAGATTTTGTTACAACAGGTTCGAATACATGCTTAATTGCTTCAAATTCTTCAATAACATTATCAGGATCACAGAGTGTCTCACCAACAATAGGATTTGTAAGACCAACAATACCTACAACATTTCCTGCAGGAGCTTCTGCAACAGGAACTCTCTTATCTGCAATAAATGTTGTTACTTGTTGTATTTTGTTTATTCTTTCTTCACCAACCATGTAAACATCTTGTCCTCTTTTCATTTTTCCAGAAAAGATTCTAGCAGTTGATATCATTCCTGCTTGAGGATCATATACAACCTTTGTTACAACAGCTGCCAAAGGTGCATCTGAATCTGCTTCTAAAAGTTTCTTTCCAAAATCAGATTCAATATCACCCTTCCAAAGTTTACCAACTCTATATTTTTGTGATTGTAATGGATTTGGTAAATGTCTAATAACCATATCAAGAACAACTGTATTCATTGGTGCTTTTTTTGCTAATTCTTCATCTTTGTCTGCAGAACATAAATCAATAATCTCTTTGAAAGTTACACCAGAACTTTTCATGTAAGGAACAGAAATTGCCCATGCTCTTAAAGCAGAACCAAACGCAACTGAACCATCTTCAACTCTAACTGTCCAGTCCTCAGAAACTCCACCTTTCTCAGTGTGTCTCTGAATAAATTTATTAACATTAATTACAATCTTTGTTAATCTTTCTTGCAATTGTTGTGGTGTTAATTTCAATTCTTTAATTGCTCGATCAACTTTATTGATAAACAAAACCGGCTTAACTCTTTCATTAATAGCTTGTTTCAAAACAGTTTCTGTTTGAGGCATGATACCTTCAACAGCACATACAACAACAACTCCACCATCAACAGCTCTCATTGCTTGTGTAACATCAGCACCAAAATCTACGTGACCTGGAGTATCTAAAAGATTGATTAAATATTTATCACCGTTATATTCGTGTGCCATAGTTACAGTAGCACCATAGATTGTCATCAGTCTTTCTCTTTCTTGTGGATCAATCCACGTAAGCATTCTTTCACCAATCAATTGACCAGACATCATACCAGCTGCTGCTGCTAGATTATCTGTTAAACAAGTTTTACCATGGTGAATATGAGAAATAATACCAATGTTTCGAATATTTTTTGGATTACGCATTAAAGCTTCTACTTGTGCTGAATGTTCATCTTTTGCTGCCATTTTATCACCGTTCCTTAATTAGAAAATTTTATCGTGCACCAGCTGCTTCTCTTTCAATTCTTTCTTTCTCTCTAATTGCATGAGATTTGCTGGAATCATATTCATATGCAGCTAGTAATTCGTCTGACAAGCATCTTGCCATTGGCTTTCGTGTAGAATGAGTTTTATGATATGAACCCTGACTAATCATTCTCAAAGCAAGATCAATTCTTCTTTGAGGAGAAGCAATAACAGCTTTTCTTGCCATTATTCCACCCATTTGGAATGAAGTTATCTCTTCTCTAAGAGCTGCATTTTCAATTGCTCTTACAATAACTTCAACAGGATTCTTTTTTGTTTTCTTTTCAATTATCTCCATGGTTTCAATCATGATATTCCAAGCATTCATTGATTTTCCAGAACATTGAGAACTTGTTAAAAGATGTTTCTTTCCTCTGTGTCCAGAAACATATAATCTGTTCATAAGTCTTTCTATAATATTAACATCAGTTGACTTGTGGAATTGTTTGTTTGCATATCTTCCATATGTTTTTGGAACAATCACTGGTTTCAAATTTAGATATCCTTTTAATCCAGGATCTTCTACTTCAACATTACATTCCCATTTATCAAACAATTTTATTTCACTCATCACTTTACGCCTCTCTTCTTCTTTCCTGATCTCAATGATTCTAAAGAAATATTATTTACTTTTATTACTCTCCATCTAACACCGTGCATAGAACCAATTGGTCCACCTTGTGATCCGCCCAAACCTTCTATCAATACTTCATCGTGTTCATTAACATGAGCTGTTGCGCCAGTTCTTGGTAAGAAAGCTGTAATCTCTTTACCATTCTTCAAGAGCTGTACTCTAACTGCTTTAATGATACCAGAATGGGGTTGCTTCTGTTCAATACCTTTCTTAGCTATAACAATTCCCTTAGCTTGTGGTGCACCTTCTAAAGGATCTTTCTTTATTCTTAATCCTAATATTCTTGACGCATAAGTGGTCTTCTTCCACCGTTTCGTCTTATTCTGCGATTTTACCTTTCTAGCACCAAATTCTCCCATTCTATCACCTTTATTATGTAGGGGATATTAGATACTAGACTTTAAAAGCTTTTTGGTTGAAGGAGAAATGGTAGCCCCGGCAGGATTCGAACCTGCGTCAAGAGGTTTCCTCGTCATTTCCGAAGATCGGCGCTTTGGAAACCTCTCCAAAGCCTCTCATCCTTGGCCACTAGACGACGGGGCTATAACCTGAATAATCTTCTGTCCAAGAAGACTTAAAGGTTTCTACATAGCAATTTATATTGTAGTACTAGAAAAAATAAAGAGAGTGATACTATGAGAATACTAACATTACATTCAGACTTCATCGAAATCTTGCCTAAGAAAAAGGCTATTAAGACAGCAGAAAGTGCGGAAAAAATAAAGAAGAAATTCACCGAATGTTTAGTCGTATTCATGTCTGTAGAAAAGAGGGATGAATCTAATCCAGAAGGAACTGCTCAAGATACTGTAGAAGAAATCAAAAAAGTAGCAAAACAAGTTGATACTAAAACTATAGTTCTATACCCATATGTTCATCTTAGCTCAGAACCATCATCTCCACAAGTTGGAAAACAAGTTCTAGATCAAGTAGAATCATTATTAAAGAAATCAAAATATACAGTAGATCATGCCGCATTCGGATGGTACAAAGCATTTACTATATCTGTAAAAGGCCATCCATTATCTGAACTGAGCAGAGAAATTGTCTCTGTTCCTGGAGTAGCAAAGAAAGAAGATGATATATCAGGAGCATTAAAAGAAGAAGATAAAGTAATATCAGAATGGTTCATAATGGATCCGTCTGGAAAATTAATAGATGCTTCTAAATATAAATTCTCAAACAAAACTGAAGAATTAAAAAAATTCTACAATTATGAAGTTGCAAAAGCAAGAGAAGACAAAACAACACCAGCTCATGTAAAATACATGAAATCTTTAGAATTGGTAAACAACGAACCTGGAAGTGATCCAGGAAATTTAACTTATTATCCAAAAGGAAGATTGATTAAAAGCTTATTAGAACTTTGGGTTACACAGAGAGCAAATGAATATGGAGCAATGGAAGTTGAAACTCCAATAATGTATGATTACGAACACCCAGCTTTGAAAGATTATCTAAACAGATTCCCAGCAAGACAATATGTTGTAGAATCTGCTAAGAAAAAATACTTCTTAAGATTCGCTGCATGTTTCGGACAATTTTTAATGAAAGCTGCAGCAACAATATCTTACAAAAACCTTCCTTTGAAGATGTATGAATTAACAAGATATTCATTCAGATTAGAAAAACGTGGAGAACTTTCTGGATTAAGAAGACAGAGAGCATTCACAATGCCTGATATGCACACAGTCTGTAAAAACATGAACAGCGCTAAGCATGAATTCAGCGAACAATTTAAATTCGGAATGAGTTGCATGGAAGATTTGGAAATAGATCAATATGAAGCAGGTGTTAGATTTACAAAAGATTTTTGGAAAGACAATAAAAAATTCATAGAATCATTGGCAAAATTAATCAAAAGGCCAATTTTAATTGAAATGTGGAATAAAAGATTTGCATATTTCGACCCAAAATTCGAATTCAATGTAGTAGATACTTTAGACAAAGCAGGAGCTTTAACCACAGTACAAATTGATCATGAAAACGCAAAAAGATATGGAATTGAATTTACCGATGAAGACAATACAAAAAAAATACCAATGATATTACATTGTTCACCTTCAGGAGGAATAGAAAGATGTATGTGGGCTCTAATTGAGAACGCAGTAAAAACACAAAAGAATCCTTCTCTACCTTTGTGGTTATCTCCAACACAGATAAGATTACTTCCTATGAACGATGAAATGATTCCTCATTGTGAAGAACTTGTAAAAGCTTTCGATGGAATCAGAATAGATATAGACGATAGATCAGAATCAATAGGTAAGAAAGTAATGGGAGCAGAAAAAGAATGGATACCATTAACAATTGTTATAGGTAACAAAGAAATTGAATCTGGAAAATTACCAGTAAGATTCAGATCAGATAGTAAAGTAAAAGAAATGACACAAGGTGAAATAGAAATTTTAATCAAAAAAGAAATGATTGGAAAACCATTCAAGCCTTTACCATTACCAAGAAGAGTAAGCAAAAGACCTGTTTTTGCTCATTAATTTTTATTTTCTTTAAAAGAAATTTATCACACCAAGACTTATTGAAGAAACTATCAGTCCAGCTACAACTACTCCACCTGTAATAGAAAGAAAACTCTTCTTCCAATCAAGTCCAAGTAACCAAGCTAACATAGCACCAGTATAAGCTCCAGTAAATGGTAACGGAATAGCTACTAACAATAACAATCCAAGATATCCATACTTGTCAACTGTGCCCCTTTTCAAATGAATTCTATCTAATTGTCTCTGAACCAGCTTTGACCTATATAATATAGTGTCCTTTATTGCCGATAATCCGAAAAATACCGGAAAAAACACTAAAGCATTGAAAAATATAGCCAATGGTATAACGACCATTGGATCCAACCCCAATCCCAATCCTAAAGGTATAGCACCTCTAAGCTCAGCTATAGGAAGGATACTCATTATTATTACAGATAATATTTTATAGACCATACTAGACAACTCTAAAAATAAAAGAAAAACAAGAACCTAAAAAGGCTCTAGTTGGCCCCACATTGCGTTGAACATAGGACCGAACACATCCCCAGCAACATGAGCACCTTGTGACCAAAGTGCTACGTCCTGTGATGGATGTGTACTTTTATCATCAGTTAGAGCAAACAGAGTATGATTTCCATCAACAATGATGAATCTTCCTCTACTATGATTCTTGCCTAACTTTCTGATCTCTGCGATACCTTTCATCTTACTAACTATAGATCCAGCCTCCTTGGAAGCTGTAGTGGCGATCTTTATTTTTACACCTTTGCTAGAAGCCTTCTTCAAAAGTTCTCCATGGTTTGTATGAATATCATGCAAAGACTCACCTGTAGTCATTATTGAGATGTGTCCTTTTGCGTTTCTAAATAAAGTATCAAGCTGTGTATGCATAGCTTTTCTACCTTTCAAAGAACCTGTCAAATTGCCTGGTTCAACAAGTTTAACGCCTTGTTTAAATGTCCTATCAAGTTCTTTTAAAATATTAGATTTTTGTAAAGTTGCAATTCTATCAGTAGAAATTTGAGATAATTCCTGGATTTTTTTCTTAGCTCTTTCTAAAGCTTCTCCAGGTTCAATAGCAACGTATTTTAATGGCTTTGAAGTTTGAATGACTACGAATCCTTTTTCTGCTAAACTCTCTAAAACATCATATGTTCTAGAATGAGGTACCTTAGCTAGGCTTGATAATTCACCTGCTGTTGCAGAACCCCTAGATAGTAAAGCTACCCAAAGCTTTCTCTCATAAAGATTAAGTCCGATCTGTTTTAATGCGTCTAATATATTTTGATTAGTCACCATCGTTCGTTCACCACCATAATTTTGATATATGTCATTTCGTTTTCCGGTATTTAAAGTTTTAATCACTGCCATGTGATAGGTATCGCTATATAACAATAGGATGAAAAGCTATTTAAAGCTTCACTACTGCCTTGTGACAAACTCTATATATCATTTAACTACTGGTTTTGAGTTAATTACAGCCAAATACTGCTTTATTTCAGCTGGTTTCAACCCTACAAGAGGCCTAAGAACTAACATCTTCTTATCATACATCTTATCAAGAAGACCTTTTCCGACTTTCTCATTAACAACCATAACTTTGAACCTATTTTCCCATGCAGCTTCTATTGGATCCTCATCATAATGAATTTCCATTTTCTTACCAGCATGCCATTCTTCCAACTTCTTCACCAATTTGCTATTTTTCTTGTCAGCTACTACTCCTAACCAACATCCTCTCTTCATTATCATCCAAGCAGCAACCACAGAATTCTCATCTGATATTACTGCCATAGATTTTCCTGCTGTTCCTAGTGGCATTCCTCCAGGACCGGATATTCTATCATAAAATATGTAAGCCTTATCATGTCTACACTCAACAAATATTTCTTGGTCAGGATTTGTAAGATTAACCTTAACACCAGTCTTTATGTTAACAGCATCACCAACCTCTATTCCAATATCCTGTGATGTAAATCCATGAGAACCTGATCTTCTTGCCCTTATAGCAAAACTCTTTTTATTTTTCAATTTGATATGCTCAGCTAACTCAGCTCCAAGTTTTTTCATATCAGGAATATCTGGAATACATGTCCAAACATATGAAAAAGAAGTTATTCCAAATGTCTTTTTCAAAACATCAATGGTTTTGTCAATATTTTTAGTATAAACAAAAAGTCTACTCGGATTCATAGCTAATTTATAATCTATCTTTTTTGCATCAAGACCTTGTCTAACATTAGTAAAAAATCTATCTAACCATACCTTTTGTACCTGTTTACTCTTTAGTGTTATCTCACCAAATCTTACAAGCATGCAATCAGGAGCCCTCATAATCGTCACCAAATATTTATATGCTTAGGGATTGTATAATATATAACAGTGTTATACGGGGGTAAATGTTGTGAAACCATTTTGTGAAGTAATAGTACAAGATATATTGCCTGCTCTAAGAGCTTTGATGGCAAAAGAACTTATGAGTACTCATAATCTAACACAACAAGAAGTCGCAAAAAAATTAGGTATCTCCCAAGCAGCTGTTTCTCAGTATAGAAGAGAAATGAGAGGTTTCAAAATAAAATTATTACAAAAAGATAAAGAAATCATGGACAGTGTAGAAAAACTTGCAACAAGAATAGCTTCCGAAGATGTTGACACAATAGGAGCAAGTGATGAATGCTGTCTTATTTGTAAAAGTATAAGAAATAAAAAGTTGATATGCGAGCTCCACATGGAAGCCGCACCGAATTTCGAAGGTTGTAAAACCTGTTTCAAATGTTAATTCTTAAAAAGTCTTCTAATTTTTTCTACAATTTTATCTACAGGTGATTTTCCTGATGATTTGTAACTATATCCTTGTCCTGGAGTATAACCAGAAGGCTTTCTTATCAAATACACCACACCACCAAGCAAGATAATCACTCCAACTGCAAGTATTCCATACCAATCTGATATAATACCTGTTAGTTGTCTCAATTTAACAGAACCTGTACTATCTTCTGATTGTGTTAACAGATTATTTATCTCAGTGTAAAGTGCTTCTGCTCCTGCTGTATCTCCTGCAGCATTCTTTTCATTTGCACTGTCCAATAAAACCTTTACTTGTGCCAAAAAATCTTTTGCTTCTGTTACATTTTCACCCTGACTCTCTGCATCAAATAATATTTCATTAAGAAGTTCATATCTTGAATTGTACTCATCAAGCTCTTCATCTGGTGTTATTGATGTTGTTGAAGGAGTTGTTCCTTTTGCTCTAACTGTCAACGTTGCACTTTCTTTATCTGAAACTGCACTTGTATTTGCAACAAATCTTATTGAATAATCCTTTACCTCTGCATCAGATGGTATTGTGAATTTCAAAGTGTATGAAACAGTATCACCTGCATCAACATCTTTCTTGATTGGTCCATCATACCAATCTTGATCTATATAATCTACATAAAGTCTAACATTAGGCAAATCAGCATCTAATGTATTTCTTACTTTTACAGTAATAGTCTCTGTACTTCCTGCGTCAATATAAATTTCATCAGGCGCACTGTAAACAGACAATTGTCCTGATGTATCACTTGTTCCACCAGTACTTCCTGCTGTGTCACCTTCAACTTCTACATCAACTGAAAATGCGTTTGCCCAATTTGCAGTTTCATGAGAATCTCCTTCAATATCAATTGAACAATCACCTGCAGCTCTTGCTCTAAATCTCCATGCATCTTCTTCTGTAAGATTTTCACCTGCGTCAAGATTTCCAACTGTTATTGTTTTATCATTATCCCATGATCCATCGTCCAACAAACTTACACAAGAATCATGTGTTAATACAACCTTTACAGTAGTTGCATCAAGATATCCATAGTTTTTCACATCCACATCTAAATAGAATCTATCACCAATTTCACTATTGTCTACTTCATCACCATTACAGCTTGCGTCTCCATTACAACCAGTTGCAACAGCATTTATCACAAAGAAAGATTCATTTATGTAAATTGTACTGAAATTTGCACTTCCTGTATGACTGTTCTGATCTGTTACATCAGTAAATACTGTGAAACTTCCACCGTAATCAGCATTAGTTACAGAAACATTCAATACATATGGTCCTGGACCACCCAATGCTGTGTCTTGAACAGTTGTAGTCCTTGTTTTTTCTTTCTGCACACCACTTACAGTATAATATGTTTTCATACGAACAGTAAAGTAATCATCTACGCTCATCAAATTACCAACATCTGTTCCATTATAATATTCTACATCAGCTGTTACCTCTAGGTATGCACCTGAAGCATTTATGATATCATCTTTACTTCCATAAAGATCAGTAACATCAATAATTGTTACATTCAATTCATCTGTTACATTTATCTGAAGTGTTACGTTTATTGGAACTTCTACTCCACTATTTTCTAATTGGAATGATAACCATCCTTCATAAACATCTTCATCAGTAGCAAGTGTTCCATTCATATCATATTGAACTTGAACAGTCTGCGTTCCAGCACCAAGAGATTGATTAACAAGATCATGAACAATCGGTATATCATCTCCACCTGTTGAACTTATGTTCTCAGAATCGCCTGTGTAATTCACATTAAATGCTGTACTTCCTGTATTATTCAGCACAAATGTTATGTTTGCTGTATGGAATGTTCCATTTGTTTCTTTTGCCATATTAGCTGTTGCATCACCATCATCTTCCCAGCTCAAAACATCAGAAACTTCAAATGTTATCAACCATACAGTTATTTCTCTCACACCTGTAGAAGAAATATCTATTGTATGTTGACCATCCATTCCATCTTCATAATCAAAATAAATTAATTCTTCTGTTCCAGAAACTACATTTGAACCTCCTTTTTCAACATCAATTGTAGCACTTGAATCATTCACAGAAACGTAAATTCCTTTAACACCTAAAACTGTAGCAGCATTGAAAAAGAATGTTTGATCTGCATCTGCTGTAAAGTTTGCATCAAAGGTCACTAAATCAGCACTTGAGAAATCAATTGGAACATCCAACATAACAAATAAAGTTTCATTTTCTGTACCATTATGGAACAGCATTGTTCCTGAATAATTTCCTGGAGTATCTCCAGAAACTGTAGCATTTATTGTAATTTCAGTAGTATTATCAGAAGAGATATCCAATGTAAATGGTGATGGGGTTGGGTCTATTGCAATATCTTCTCCTAAACTATTTGTTACATTATCAGAATCGATAGTAACATCAACAATATCAAGAACAGCATTACGTGTTAACGTAACATTATCACTATAACTTGGTCCTGTCAGATACAATGAATCATCTACTGTGAATTCACCAGCCGGTGAACTAGTACCTGCAAGTACAATACCTGCGGTCAATACAACAGCCATTATCATAACCAATGGCAATAAAACTAATTTACGCATAAACCCATCATCTCCCCCGTTTAACTTATGATTTTTTACAATTGATACAATAAAAAGGTTACTGAACCAGCCTTTTTGCTCTTTTTTGCATATCTGATTTCAAACCTATGAAAATTCCACCTTTTTTACCGCCACAAAACGTGGTTTCGCCAGGTTTTATTATCTTTGCTAGCTCTAAACCCTCTATATCTATGTGTATTACCTTACTACTGGTCTCTTCATCCCTTTTATGAATATAAGCCTTTACTTTCAGAGCTTTCTTTGACTTATGTGAACCTGTCATATTATCACTCAGAACAAATATCTATTCCCTGTTCTTCGAGCAGGGTCTTGTTTATGTATACTTTAGACTCAGTTCTAAGAACTACAGCAATAGCATCAGACGGTCTTGTATCAAGTCTCAACACTTTATCATCTGTTCTAAAAATCATATCAGAATAAAAATAATCATCATCAACATTCTGTATTAATACAGCTTCCAATTCTATCTCAAAATTATTTAAAACTTCTGAAAATGTATCATAAACATTTGGTCTACCGTCTATTATTTCCTGCTGTCCTAATTGTATATCTTTAGCTCTTTCTTCTGAAGTTCTTGCCAAAATAGCTGTACAATTATTACCAAACATAATTTTTGTTTCAAAAATATTCAAAACATTCATCTCAACATATTCATTCGGATTATAGATTGAAAATTGTGCTGTAGATATTACAGAACCTAATAAAATCGCTGTAAGTATAATAAAAATAATTTTATCTTTTTTCATAATTACCATTCTTCTTTTTTGAATATAAATGGTGCCCCAGACGTGATTTGAACACGCGACCTACTGCTTAGGAGGCAGTTGCTCTATCCAGACTGAGCTACTGGGGCATAATTAAAATTGATTTTCAGAATTTAAATAAAGACTTTCAACTTACCTTTTCCAGTCAATGCCCTGAGAATATACCTACCAACATCTGATTTCTTTTTCACTTTAACTTCTCCTTTCCTACCAACAGTAGCAGACATCACATAATCATCATCAACATAAATGTTAACATTCTCATCAGAAATTTTCTTTTTGAATCTAAACACTAAAAATGCTCCAGTCTCAGAAACACCATATCCTTTTACTTCCTTACCAAGAGACTTAACAGCAGGTTCGATATCAATTGACAAACCAATCTCTTCTTCAAGTTTCTTAATTGTCTTCCCTTCTCTACCAATTACTTGTGGAATAATTTCATTATCAACTCTTACTAAAACTCTATTATCAGAAACAAATTCTACAGTAGCTCTTGGATCAAAATCTCTAAACACTTCTCTTATTTGTTCTCCAGCCAATTTCTGTAAAGAATTTTCTTTCTCTTCACCAACAGGAACAACAACTGTCTGCTCCCCATAAGTATAAATTTCATATTCTAATTTGTCATCTTCAAAATCTCTAATCTCAACCATTGGTCTAGCAAGATCAGCTTCAGTCATTCCACTAGGAACTTTTACAACTAAAGACAACTTGTAAACCTTAGCAACTTTACCATCTTTAATATAAACTATAGTATCGATAACATGAGGTATTACTCCAAGTTCAATCTTTCCTAAGAATCTTTGAGTAGCATCTATTGGATCAGAAGCATGTATAACACCAATCATTCCTATACCAGCTAATCTCATATCAGCAAATACTTGAAAATCTTTTCTCTTTCTAATCTCATCAAATATTGTATAATCAGGTCTGACCAATAACAAAATATCAGCAGTCTTCTCAAAACTATTATTCAAAGGTCCATATTGTGTTACCTCAGCAGGTACTTGCAAATCCTTAGGAGATTCAATAGTTTTTACAATCTTACCCTTTGATAAATAAAACTCAGCTAAACTTGCAGCAAAAGTACTTTTACCAGAACCAGGAGATCCTGCTAACAACACTCCTTCTGCTTTTTTGTCCAATCTTTCTTTTAATTTATCAGACAACTTGTAATCATCTAAAGTTAATTTTACAATTGGTCTTACAACAGTTAATTCAAGACCATCACTAAAAGGTGGTCGAGCAATTGCAACTCTCATATCTCTTATTTGTACAACCGAAGCACCTCTGTCATTAAATTCAACAAAAGCATCATTACTAATTCTAGCAACTTCAAAAATTTCATCAATAAATTCTTCAACATCCGATGCTTTCAATTTTTTCTTTCCTATCTTTACTAAATCTATCTTTCCAGGCTTTCCTCTTTTAGCTAAAGGATAAGTTCCTTCTTTCAAATGCAAACTCATTGTTTCTTTTGTAAGTAACTTCTCTATCTTCAATTTCTTTACAATTTTATAACTTTGAAAATATTTTACAGGGATATCATGTGCCTCAGCCATTAACGCTTGAGGTAAATCACCTGTAATCAAAACAGCTTTTTCATTTTTAGCCACCTTCTGTATCAATGCATCTAGTCTACCACTTTTAGCAAGCATGATATCTTCATGTGATGGTAATTCTCCAATAATTCTCAACTTAGCTTTATTTTTTTTCAATAATGATCTAATCTTTTTTATCTCTTCCAATCCAAGAAAACCAGACTCTTTCATTCTAGAAGCTTGAGCTTGTAATTCGCCCATAACTATTTCAGGTATAATTATCTCTGAATTTTTCATCTTTCCTTCTTCTAACAAATATGACAACTTACCAGAAACCAAAATAGAAGTATCAGGAACTACTTTTTTTAATTTTATTTTACTTTCTTCAGGTTTTCTTATAATTTTACCTCTCATACTAAATCACTAAACTTCTAACTTTATAAATATGGTTTTTTAGAGCTCTTTTCAAAACCAAATAATACTATAAAAACCTTCGTTAACTCTGAGAAAGTTGAAAAATCGTTTTAACACATATTTTCTAGTTACAAAATGCTTAAATAAGTTCCTGAGAAATTTTTACTATGCGACCTAAATGTCCTGAGTGTGGATCAGAAAAAGTAAATAGGGGATTCGAAGAAGTTGCCTGTGGAAAATGTGGTCTTGTCATAGAAGACAACTTCATAATGAACTAAATTAGGCATAATATCTCTTTCTAGTGTTAGCTACCGTCTAGATAGCAAATATTTTAAGTAGTCCCAATCAATCTTATACTATGAAGGGGGCTGTAACAGTCATAGAAGCAATATTGATAATATTCGTAGTCATAGGTCTACTAGCAATACTCATACCATGGGTTTCTAGCTCTTTAGACAAATCATCTCAAATATCTGAGATTCAAACTTTGAATACCCAAATGGGATTATGTAATGAAAAGCTAGAAGAAACAGGAAGAGTAGGTTCAGCTAACACCTGTATATTCTCTATTAGCAACGGAAAGATGCATGCTGAAACAGATGGAATATATTACGAACTCATAAGTGATTTAGATATCTGCGATGAAACAGACTGGACAGAAATTGAACCAGAAAATCATTTATGGCAAAAATGTGATATTGTAGATCAAAAAACAATATACTCTACAAAATGGGCTTGGGTCGATGAAAGACAAATAATTGGAGAAGGAATTTCCGGAAACATTTATAGATATAACAATCCAATCTCAAGCATAACTTTCAATAACACAACAACCTTCAGAACTCTAACTGTATTCATTGAATTTGATTTTACTCCAGGTCAAGCTGGTAATATAATTCAAATAAACAGAAAATCTGTAGAAGAAGATAAAATAACATTAAATGTCGATATTAAATAGGGGGAGATAAAATGAGAAAAGCAATTTTGTTTAGTTTAATATTGTCTTTCTTGTTCGCAGCTACAATCGGTCATGCTGTGATACCAGAGTACAT
>JAAOXY010000068.1 GCA_018221065.1 Candidatus Aenigmatarchaeota archaeon
ACCATTTAAGTGGTACAAATTCTAATATATTTTATGAAAAACTTGATACCTATCCTGCTAATTGGAATTGTTTTAATCAGTGGTTGTATTAGTGATGGAGAAATTAATACAATTGATGAAGGTTGTCAAAATAAAAATCTAGGTAATATTGGAGATTCTTATGAATGTTTTTTGGAATGTAAAAGTCTTGGCTATGGTGAAAATAGAATTGGTTCAGGAAATGAATGTTTGTGCGTATGTCAACAAATTTGTGATCCAAGTGAAACAAAATGTGATGGTAATGCTGCTTTAGAATGTTCTCAAGATGGAACTAAATGGGAAACAGAACAGTGTAAAAATGGTTGTAAAGATGGTGGATGTATAGAGATTACTGAAGAAGATAATGAGGAAATTGAAGAAAAGGGAATAGTAGATACTGGCGACTGTAAAAATAAATATATTGATATTGATGAAAATTCCAACACTAAAAGTGTTGATTGTGTTATTGGTTGTAATGAAATTGGATATACAAAGAGTCAGCCTTTAGGTGATGAATGTTTATGTATTTGTGACGCTGATACAGGTTCTATTTCCGGTGTAGAAACTGTAAGTGCTTCAAACCCTTCTCTTTCTAATTCAGAACTTCAGGAAATATGTGACAGTATGACTGACAATGATTATAAATCAAGTTGTAATGCTATTATGGAAGGCACAGTTGAAGCGTGTAATAGTTTATTCGGAGGAAGTTTTGTAACACGTTGTTTGAGAACATTAGCAATAAAAGAAAACGATGTCACAAAATGTGATGTTGGAGATGCGGTATGTTTTACGAGTCTTGCAATAAAAAATAAAAATGTTAATACATGTAACCTTATAGGAGATTCATATGATGACGAAAAAGATACATGTTTTGCTATGGTTGCATTTGTAACAAAAGAAGATGTTTGTCCAGAAGAAGGTTCAAGTTATTGTCATAAAAATTTAGCGATGGCGCTAGCAGATAAAAGTATTTGTGAAAAATCATCTGATCGGTTTTGTCAAAGAGATGTCGAAGATGTTTTGGGTCAAACTGTGTGTAGTGGAGATTATATAAAATGTGGTGGTGTAGCTATTTTTAATAATGATATATCTATATGTGAAAATTCAAAATATAAAGAGAGATGTTATAATTGGTTTATTAAACAACATTATATAGCTGATAAAAATTTATGTAATTTATATACAGATACAGAATATAAAAATGATTGCATGTTAAAGATGAGTATAAGAACAGGAGATGCTTCTTATTGTGAAACAGATAGTTGTTTTTACAATGTATTTCTAAGAGCTCATGAATCTCCATACGAATCTTATGCTACTCATAATCAAATTGATATATTTGAAAGTCAGGGATATTTCTATAAGTTTTATCCTAGATAACAACGTTATGCTATTTTAAGTTCAAGAAATCTTTTAAAAACAGATTCAAGTTGGAATATAAATTAGATTTTAATCAAATTCTGTATATGCATATGTACACGTATCAATTAAACGGGGCTCTAGACTACAATCTATTTTCTCATCACATTTTAATTCTTCCCAAACTGATTTGAAAGAATTAGCAATAGAATTTGGCTTATCTGAGAAGAAAGCTGTGAAATTCGCTGATTATAGTAAAAATCCTGTGGAGATGGTTATTATAAGTGGAAAGCTTAGGAAAGGGAAGAAATTCTATCTCTATAAATTGAATCGAAAAGGCTTCAAAGAGATGCCTAAAGAATCTCATCAATGGGTATGTCTCGAGGAAATTAAGCCGTTGGAGATTATTGAATTGAATGTAGATGACTATATTTATTTGTGTCGTAAAGCGACAAAAAAGGATAAAGAATTATTTCAAAGTTTGATTAGTAAATTTTCTTAGGCCTAAAAATCAAATGGTCTCTTTAAATTCTTTCGCGCATAACATATCTATTAAGCAAGAAAGGTTAGAGGAAATTACTGCTATTACATGATACAATGGAGATGTGGTTACATACTATCGTATGCTACCGTCCCCCTGGGCCCACCATTTACTTTTAATCAAATCGCCTTTTGCCCACCATTTAAGTGGTACAAATTCTAATATATTTTATGA
>JAAOXY010000069.1 GCA_018221065.1 Candidatus Aenigmatarchaeota archaeon
GCACCATATCTTTTTGCAAAACTTTCATCTTTCTTAGGGATTCCAATATGATCTCCAAAGATGTAAACACCATCATCTTCAAGTTCAGTATCAGTTATATTCTTTCCTCTTTCATGTAAAATATAAAGTGGTTTGTCTTGTAATTCTTTTATTAATTCTTGGAAACTTTTGTTTGCAACAAGTATTCCATTATAAGTTTCATGCCATTCTTTACCAAACTTTTCTTTCAAAACTTTCTGTATCCACATTGCAGTTGCTCTTTCATCAGTTGTAACTTTTTTTATCTTAGAACCATCAAAACAAATTGTAACTGGCGGATTACCAGGACCATTTAATACAACATAGATTCTTGCATCTTCTCTTATTTTATGTGATAACCATAGTGCAGCAGTCACAGCTCTTACAACAAGATCCATTCTCCCACCAGAACCAGGAAGGTCATCTATTCTAAAATAAGGATCACTTCTAGCCTTACGTGCAAAAAGAATAAAACTTCTCATTTAGAATCCACCCTTGAATTTCTTTGCTAGTTTAGCTAACATTCCGCCTCTTTTACTTTGACCTGTCATCATCTTCATCATCTTTTTCATTTTTTCATGCTGTTTCATCAGTTCCCTTACTTCCGTTTCTTCTGTTCCAGAACCTTTTGCAATTCTCTTTACTCTTGATGAATTTATCAATGAAGGATCAGCCTTTTCTGCTGTTGTCATACTTTCAATCATATATTTCCATTTTTTCATTTTACCTTCTTGCTGAGAAAGATCAAGATTTTTTGGTATCTTCGCACCCATTCCAGGTATTGATTCCATTACAGATTTTAATGAACCCATCTGTCCCATTCCTTTCAATTGTTCATAAAATTCATTCATTGAGAATTTCCCAGAAGCTATATTTTGTGCAGTCTCAGGTTTGAATTCTATTTCTTTTGCTTTTTCTAACAATGATTGTAAATCACCAAAACCAATTAATCTTGATATGAATCTTTCAGGATCGAAAACTTCTAATGCTTCAGGTTTTTCTCCTGTTCCTATGAACTTCACTGGCGCACCTGTTACAGAACATGCAGTTATTGCACCACCGCCTCTTGCAGTTGCATCCATTTTAGAAATTAAAACTCCAGTAATTCCAACTAGTTCATTAAATCCTTTTGCTTGTGGTCCCGCAGCTTGTCCTAAGTCAGCAGGAATTGTAAGTATTACTTCGTCTGCTTCGATAATTTCACCCATAGTTTTTAATTCTTTAGCTAATTCTTCATCTAAAGAATCTCTACCAGAAGAATCGAATATTAGTAAATCATATTTCTTGTCATACATTTCCAGTCCTTGCTTTGCTATCTTTACAGCATCTTTTTCATCATCTGGTGCATGTACTGGAACATTTAGTTGTGCTCCTAATTGTCTAATCTGTTCCATAGCAGCAGGTCTGTGAACATCACATCCAATCAATGCAGGTCTCAATCCTTTCTTCTGGAAGAACCTAGCTACTTTTCCAATACTAGTTGTTTTACCAGAACCAAACAATCCAATAAATAGCATTCTCTTTGGTCTACCAATCTCAACCTTTGTACCAACCAATCCAACTAATTCTTCATATACAATTTTTACAATATGCTCCCTAGGAGTAATTCCTTGTAGTGGTTTCTCATTTAGAGCTCTGTCTTTAATTTTTTTTGTAAGTTCAAAGACTTGTGTGACATTAACATCAGCACTCAATAGAGCTCTCTGAACATCTCTAACTAATTGATCTACAGTTTTTTCATCAATATGGCCAGATTTAGCTATTTTACGTAATGCTTCTCTAAGTCCAGACCCTAGTTTATCAAGCATAATTATTATAGAAATTTGTTCTTTTTAAGTCAGATACTTTTAAAGAATTTCAGATATATTCACAATTTATTATTCTAAAAGTCTTTTTATTATGGTTTTCGGATCATAAGGTTCCATATCACCATAATCCTGACCTATTCCTAAGAATATGATAGGTTTCTGTATAGTATGTGTAGCTGAAAGCAACGCACCACCTTTGTCATATACATCAGCCTTTGTTAGTATCAACGCATCAACACCGACAGAATCATTAAACATCTTAGCCTGATCAACAGTATCATTACCAGTAAGAACATCAACAACAAGAATCTTCATATCAGGAGTATTAACTCTACATATTTTCTTTAATTCCTCAGAAAGATTTACATTAGCATGACTTCTTCCAGCCGTATCAGCTAGAACTACATCAATATCTTTTGCTTTAGCATGTTTCACAGCATCGAATATTACTGCTGCTGGATCAGAACCATAATCTTGTTTTATTACTTTAATTCCAAGATTCTTTCCATGTACTTCTAATTGTTCCAACGCTGCTGCTCTCCAAGTATCAGCAGCTGCAAATACAACACTCAGGCCATTGGCTTTTAGCATATTTCCTAATTTTGCAATGCTCATTGTTTTGCCAACACCATTAAATCCGACAAATATAATCACATAAGGTTTCTTTGTTTTAACTTTCTCAACAATATCAATAGCATCAATGTTCATTATTTCTTTCAAAGAATTTTCCAATGTCTCTTTGACAATCTTTTCTATTTCTCTTCTTTTAACAGACTTTCCTACTAAAGCCTTTCTAAGATCATCTACTATCTTTTCAGC
>JAAOXY010000070.1 GCA_018221065.1 Candidatus Aenigmatarchaeota archaeon
ACAGAAGAAACAGAAGCATGCATCTTAGTTAACTTACCAGTATCTTTGAAAATTATTATTACTGATATTTCTTCGTCTTCATCAAATTCCATAACCTTGTCCATCAAAAGAGGTGTCATTTTCATATTTACTTCTAAGTTATTTACAGAAGAAACATCTTCTATTATTGTTCCATCTGAAACAGCTAAAACTGGTACCATAGTAAATGCAAAGCATATGACTATAGCTAATATCAAATATTTCCTAATATCCACACCCCCGTTTATCTAATAATATTAGATTAGAATAAGTTATAAATAAGGTTTTCTATTCAAGAAAACCTTAAAAAATTAATAAAATACCTGTCTTCCTAGCAAGAAATTCTCTTTTGTTTCTACTATCTTAGCTCCTTCTGTGGTAGTCAATGTTACTTCAAGGAAAGCATAGTCACTTGGATCTGGTGTGAAATCTTCATCAAATGAAGCAGATACATAAACACCGGTGTATTCATAATCATCTTCTGCTATTTCTATATCAAACCATTCGTCTACGAGATCACCTTTGACAGCCTGATTTTCATCATCATACTCTCTAAGCCACAATTTAATATCAACTGTTCCTGCTTGCTTTATTGTGCTTCCTTTAGCATCTTTTGGAGCTAATTTGAAATCAAAACTATCTAGACCATCTCTATTTGGATTAGAATTCTTTGATGTCAACAGCAAGAAATGTAAAGAAGTAATATCTGTATACACTTCACAATACTTTGTACCTTCTGGCTTGCCATCATCTGTATCACAAGCATTCAAATCCTCACAATCTCTAGTAAGTTCATAATTAAGACAAGTTTCTCCCCAATCACCGCATATCCATTCAGGAGTACATGCCTCTTCGTATGTCTCTACTTCTTGTTGAACACAAAGAGATGTAGCTACCAATAGAACTAAAGACAATATAATAATCTTTTTCATAATTAAATTTCCCTCCAGTGTTATTTATAATTTCTCTTTTTCTTTTCTTACTTGCTGTGTCTTTCTTTTTAATTCTTCTTTCATTCTCAAACCACATTTCTTGCAAAATAATGCAATTTTCTTGGTATCTCCTTCATAGATTTCCATTTTAAACCCAAATTTATCATCTGGGAATTCAACACTACAATATGAACATTTTGCCATAAAATCACCTTTTCCACATCTTAGGATATGTTCCTTTTTTCATTATAACTTTATCTGTTTTTATGCAACTTCCTCTTCTATTGTTAACCATTGTTTCACTATCCATCTTAGCTTTTCCAAAACCTACCATCTCACCCCTCATAGTAAAAATTCCAACAATAGCTTCCTTCTTTATATCATCAGTAAATTTTATTATTCCTGAAAGCATGACAGGAGCTCCGTTACAAATTGCATCAACAGCTGTATCTTTCACAACAACAGAAGATATTGCATCTCCAATCAATTCAAGAGGATGTACAACATCTCTTATTTTATTTTCTTGGAAAGCATCAATAACATCTTGCAAAGTCACAAGATCTTTTTCTGTGAACTGACCTGATTTTGTTCTTCGTAATTCCTGTAAATGTGCACCAATACCAAGTTTCTTACCGATATCATCAGCAAGTCTTCTAATGTAAGTTCCAGCTTCACAACCAACTTTCATCAATATGTTTCTACCATCTATTTCCAATATCTCAAGATAGTATATCTGTCTCTCTCTAACTCTTCTAGCAACAGCAGATTTTATTGGTGGTAATTGTTTTATTTTTCCTATAAATTCATTACACACTTTCTTTATATCATCAATAGGCATTTCTTTATGTAAATTAACCAAAGCAATATATTCCTTCTTACTGCTTAATAATATAGGCATCAATTTGGTCGAATCTTGCAAAGCAATGGCCATAACACCCGTTACTCTTGGATCAAGAGTGCCGCCATGACTAGCTTTTGTAACACCAGTTATTTCCTTTATCCAAGCATCTACTTGATGAGATGTTGGACCAGAAGGCTTGTCTAGAATTATCATACCTTTCTTCAGAAGCTCCTCATCTGTCCTTGACCCCGGATATGTTCCGTAATCACTTATAGATCCCTCTTCTGATTTCTGTATCCACTTTACCATAATAACTAATCACTATTATTCTTTAAAAATATAAAAACTCTCATCAGATACTAATTCAAAAGGTACTTCTGGACGATTATTTTCATCGAAGTATTCTTTATTTACATTATCCCTAAGTCCTTCTTCAGTTAAATTGAGATAATGTTTAGATATTTCGTTTTCAATTTTTCTTCTATGTATCTCTTCTTGACCTAAAACAATAAGAGTATTTCCTGAACCTATACCAATATTTTTATTATTTTCATAAATTTTATCCAACGACTGGTGATTATTTCCAATAATGAATGGGAAAGCCAATGGTCCAGAATCCCAACCATAGTGCATTTTCCAGAAATCATAAAAAAGTTCTCCTGAATTTTCCCATAAAAATGAGACCATATAACATTTTTGACTCCAATCTATAGTCATACGTCCAGCAGGACCTGCACTTTCAGTTCCAATTAAATTACTAATATAATTTTTTATTGCGCTAATTTCATTTCTATCTAGTATGGGTTCTCCATTTTCTTTCAATACTGTCTCAATACCAAATTCAGGATAAATAATAAGAGGAGTTCTTCTATTATCCATAATAATTGGTTTATAAAATGTCATAAATATCATAAGTTTTTAAAATTTATAAATCCCAATATATGAGTAAATATCATATCACGAAAAGAAATAATTACTCTTTAGATTCTTTTTTCTGTCTAAATTTTGTCGGAACCTGTATCTTTAATTTTTCAATAAGACCTGAAGCATTCCAAGCCTTTTCAACAGCAGAATCATCTGATCCTTCACTTATGTTAAAAATGTTTCTTGTTGGCTCAATATGTGTAATATTACACTTTCTTCTCTTTATTCTTGTTATTTGTCTTGGTCCAGTAACTGTAACAAAACCATCTTTAGGTGTATCCACGACAACACAAAACTTACCTGCTTCTCTTCCAGCTATTTTCATGCAAACTCTTCCAACTTCTATTACTGCCATAAAATCACCTTATTATCTCCTTTATTTTTATTCTCATACACGGTGAACATAATTCAGGATATGGTCTTTCAGGTCTCTTCTTTGTAGTTGGCAATCTTCTTCTTTCTATTGATGTTAATTTAGGTTTGTTTAATTTGTGACCACAAACACCACACTTTTCATAAGAATGTTTTTCCTGTCTAATTTTAGTAACATGCCTCTTTCCAGGAGTCTTGACACCTACTTTCTTTCTTGCTCTTGTTCTTAATGCTCTTCTCATATTTCTACACCTAATATCTTCCTAAGCAATTGCGAACTTGGAAGTGAAATCATCATATACCATGCTAACCAACCAAAATCATTACCAAAAAATGGCAATTCGAACGGAAGGAAAACAACAGGTCCTTCAAACAATGACGATATCCATGGCAAAAATGCCAGCACAAATATCATTGTTGGAATCATTGGTTTCATTGAAAGCTTCATTTGCTGATTTGTTAATGACATCATTTCGCTCATTTTTTTACTTGCTGCGTCTGGATCTGTTTTCTGCAATTCCTTTGACTCAGCTTGCATAGCCTTTACCTTTGCTTTGATTTCTCTCATAGCGGTTTGGTCTATGAACTTCTTGTATATCAATGTAACAACAAATGTCACAAGTATTGACATTATTGCCAATGCCAACGGATCTGGTAATACTAATATTGGTCCAAATATTGAACCCAATATCGAGTAATATTGGTCAATCATAACACTCACTTCACTCCTAACCTATTTAAGCTTTTCCTATTAGTTTGAGTATAACAGGCCTCATTATATCAGGACCGCCATTTACATCTATATTTTTAACTATTCCTCTTTTTTCATAGTATTCTATTAGAGGAGCTGTTTTTTCATAATAAAGTTTCAATCTATCTCTAACAATTGCTTCTGCATCGTCATCTCTTTGATAAAGTTCACCGCTACATTTGTCACATATTCCCTCTTTCTCAGGCAACAATGGTGGCATATCGATACCGCCTTCGTGTATATCAGCAACATTATAGATATATCCACATTTTCTACAAATTCTTCTTCCTGCAATTTTCTTAATTATTATTTCATCTGCCAATCTTACATTTAATACAAAATCAACATCAGTTATTTCATCCAACATTTTGGCTTGTTCCATATTTCTTGGAAAACCATCAAGTATAAAACCATTTTGAGCATCATCTTGTCCTAATCTATTCTTCAACATATCTATTACTATTTCATCTGGAACAAGATCACCTTTGTCTATTATCTCTTTTATCTTAGCACTAAGTTCACTGCCACTAACAGCCTCAGCTCTAAAAAGATCACCTGTTGATATATGAGGAACATTTAATTCTGGTGCCAATATTTTTGAAGCATAAGTTCCTTTTCCTGCTCCTGGTGCACCTAACATTATTATCTTCATTCATTCTCCTCCTACAAACTTCTTTAAAAATTCTGGCAGATCATCTCCATGTTGTTGCATAATCTGCTCATACATTTGATGTACAATCATTACTGTAAGCAAAATTCCTGTTCCTGTACCTAACGCAGAGGTCAGATCAGCAAATCCAGCTAACAATCCTACAAACGCACCACCTAATACAGTTAACGCCGGAATATACCGTTGTAATACTTTCTCTACAATTCTAGAATCATGTCTAAATCCTGGTATCATTATTGAAGATGATTTAAACTGTTGTGATATTGAATGTGCATCCATTCCAGAAGTTGATGTCCAGAAAAATGCAAATACGACAGAACCTAATATCAATATAACCAAATATATCAATGCTCTTCCTACTTCTTCAGATGTCATCTGTGGTAAAGCAAGATAATTCAACATCAATATTGCCAAAACAATACCAATCAATGCACCAACAACTGTCATTCTAAGTACATATTTTTTCAAGAATCTGTGCGCTGCAAATCCAATTAAAACTGCCATCACACCAGCAAACACTGAAACAAATACAGCACCAATAGAAGTCGGTGCAGTAAGATAATATAATAATCCTCCAGTTAGTTGTCCTTGTGAATCATATAATCCCAAGAACTCGATACCCCTGTCCGATAGCATTCTACCAACTGCTTTCAAGTTAGCCATTACAGCCATTGTAAGTATAACAGGAATATTTGAAGTATAGATAAACTTCAAAGGCCATTTTCTAGATGCAAATTTACCATAAGGTAATGCAAATGCCATAGGTATCTCCACCTTAATAGATGAAGCAAAGACTACGATAGCAAATACTACTATAGTAGATATTAAAGGTAATAATGATATGAACGCCGCACTGGGCTGTCCTTGTCCTAACGA
>JAAOXY010000014.1 GCA_018221065.1 Candidatus Aenigmatarchaeota archaeon
TGTTGTGGTAGATTAGATGATCCAGCAACAGGAATATCATTATGCTTAGGCAGTACAAATGCAATAGAAAAATCAAAAAAACTAATAAAAAAATATAGAAGAATGATAGGAAACTATATGAGATGGCTCGAAGAGGATCCAGCAAATATCAGAAAAGATGAAAATGCAAGATACATAGTAGCAGGAAGTAAGATACATGAAAATATAATCGGAACAATAATATCAATATATTATCGTTCATCAAATAGTCCTGTCCCTGTGATAGGAATGGCTAATTCTGAATTAGGGGTCAAAATATCAGGAAGGTGTAGTGGAGACATCAACATAAATGAAATAGTCTCAAAAGCTGCTAGATTTGTCGGTGGTGATGGAGGAGGACATAAACAAGCAGCTGGAGCAACAATACCGAGAGGAAAAGAAGAAGAATTCATAGAAGAATGCAACAATCTTCTAAAATTGAACGTTTCAAAAGACTTATAAAGTTAAATACTCTATTAATTCAAACGTGATATTATGGCAAAAAGACCAATAAAAGTAAAGGAAAAATGGAAAGGAAAAGAATGGTATCAAATTTTAGCACCTAAGACATTCAACAACATGGTAATAGGTGAAACACCATCTCTAGATCCAAAGATAATTGCAGGAAGAGTCGTTGAAACAAGTCTTATGGAACTTACAGGCGACACGCAAAAATATTACATGAAACTTTACTTCAAGATCAGTGATTTAGACGGATCAAAAGCTATGACAAAATACTTTGGCCATACATGCACTAGGGATTACATAGCAAGAATCGTTCAAATCAGAACAACCAGAGTAGACACAAATAATATACTTCTTATGAAAGATGCTAAGATGAGATTAAAATCAATCATAATCTGTAATCGTAATGTTTCAAATTTAGTAAAAAAAGCTGTTAGAAAGGCTGCAGTAGATATGATTAAAGAAAAAATAAGCCCTATGACAACAGATGAATTTATTAAAGCTATGATAGCAGGAAAGCTTCAGATTGAAATAAGAAAAGCTCTAAATAAAGTATACCCAATAAGATTCTTCGAAATAAGGAAAACAGAAGTAATAAAAAATTAAAGAGAAATTATTCTTCTTCTACATGCACAACTGCTGCAGATATCCAGAACATTCCACCTAGGAACAATAATATAATACCTATTAAGTATGCGAGAATTACAGATTCCGTTGTAGCTCCGAGTGCTGCAGGTTCGACGCTCCCTGATATCAGAGTTCCGAAAAATATGCAAACTGTTCCTATTATCCAAAAAATTATAGATTTTTGATCAGGCATTGTATCACTTAATTAGATTGTCTTATTCTAGCTTATAAATATTTTGATTTTAGAAAGACTTAAAAAGTCTCGGAGTATACTCTAAATTGACGGAAGGTGTAGACTGGGGAGCTCGTCCTAACCTGTTAACGCAAATGGACGTTATGGCGTAGTCGAAGCCTGAGGGCGGTTTCAAGGATTTGTAAAGTCCTTTTAGTCAACTGCGAAGCCTCGTCCTATAGAGTCGGTATTTTAGTGAACTGGTTGAGACCGGGAACGGAGCAGACCTAAGCTATGGTATTGGCGTTTATGGGGTCGCGAAGTGGAGGAGATTAATTGGATTAACTTTGCAGGTTTTTGTTGCCCACCGATGGTGGACCTTCTGTCATTAATTCTGTACTAAAAAGACCAGATAATAATATCAAAAAAACAATAGGTCATATTCAACCTGCTTGAGATATTCCTAGCTCTAAGAAGTTCTATGGGTATTTTATAAGATATCTAAAGTTAAAAATTATGACATTTTAATCGAGATTATCAATTATATAATCTGAGTCTATATCTGGAAATCCTATCCTGTTATAATATCTAATAAAATTTGATAACACAGATTCTACAAAAGGACTATCAACTTTTGCGACATTATTATATTGACTTAATTCAGAAATAGGAACAACTACCATATTCTGAAAATCAAGAATAGAATTATCAATAAA
>JAAOXY010000001.1 GCA_018221065.1 Candidatus Aenigmatarchaeota archaeon
GTTCAAGGAGCATGTGTAAGACATGAGATAGACGTAACAGCTAAAAAAGAAGTAAGAGCAGAAGCATATGTCAAAAAACTTAGAACATACATGATTGAACTAAAATTCCATCATGCTCCAGGTATTTACACAGGATTAAAAGAAACTCTTTATACTTATGCTAGATTCTTAGATTTGAAAGAAGGATTCAAAAAAGGACTATGTGAGAAGTTTGACCAACCATGGTTAGTATGTAATACAAAATTCTCAGGAGATGCTATAAAATATGCTAACTGCAAGAATCTTAGATTAATAGGATGGGCATATCCGACAGGAGATTCTTTAGAGACAATGATAGATAGCAAAAAACTATATCCTATCACAGCTATTAGAGGATTGGACAGGAAAACTGCAAAGAGCCTGATAGATGCTAATATAATTCTATGTAAAGATTTGATAAAGATGAAAATTGACACATTACAAAAGAAAACAGGATTGTCTAAAATAAAATTAGAACAGTTGGTAAAGAAAGCTGTTGATCTTTGCAATCAAAACTAAATTATCACAAGAACAGAACCAATGAACACTAATGTTATTCCAATCAGTTTTTCTATTATTTCTTTTTTATTTATCTTCTCTTTGATTATCTTAGGCCACAACATAGTTACAGCAATTGCAAATAGTAGAACAAAGAACATCTGTGTCTGACCAAGTGCAGATATCAAAGTTATTGGTCCAAGACTTGCTGCAGTAAACAACACATATCTTCCAGTTATTGCAATAGGTTCTGAGAAGCATACATATAGCAACACCTTTGGACTTTTCTTTATCACTTTGAATAGACTCTTCTTAGACATAAAGAAGAATATCGGTATTAATGCGAAATTTCCTAAAGCAAACCAGAAAAATGTAGTATTACTTGTCATTGAAAGAGTATCCAGACTGTATTTTACAAGTACTATTGATGCAGCAAAAAATATGTCAGCTATTATCATTGTCCAAAAAGCTTTGCTGAGTTTGAAAACACCTTTCTTTTCATAAGATATTACAAATGCACCAGCTATCAAGAATGCAACACCAGCATATTTTATTATAGAAAATATTTCATTTAGGAATATTGCTGCGAGAATAGATACAAAAAGTGGAACAAGAGCAAACAATGGTATCACTCTTGAGACTTCTTCCATGTACAGTGCTTTGAAATAGCTATACACAAGCACCATGAACATAACTCCAGCTATGAAAGGTACAAATGCTACTTCAAGTGCAGGAAAAGCTACATGAGCAAACGTGTATGTTATCAATGCAGCTATCAATCCAAACAAACATGAGAAGAAGGTAGGTATTGCAGGGTTTTTGAAATATTTTGTCAGTACGAACTTCTCTACAATATTTCCAACTGCCCATATCATTACTGCAAATAATGTCAACAATATCCAGTTCATCATATAAATCACTCTATATTATATAGACTAATCAGGATTACCAGAATATAAAACCTCTGTCAGAATACATTAATAAATATAGAATCCATTATATCGTTATAAGACGGGGTGATGATATGTACGATGTTATTATTATAGGTGGAGGACCAGCAGGAATGACAGCAGGTCTATATTCAACATGGTTTGGTATGAAAGTTCTTCTATTCGACGATATAGAGGCACCTTCTCAACTTGCACTAGCAACAGAAGTAAAAAACTATCCAGGAATTGAAACAATTACTGGTACAGATCTTGTAAAAGCTTTTCATGATCAAACTCA
>JAAOXY010000071.1 GCA_018221065.1 Candidatus Aenigmatarchaeota archaeon
AAATTGGGTGGTGTTTAGATGGTTGCGGTTTATGGTTCAGCGATTTCAGACGAAATGAGACAAATTGGCGTTAGTGGTCAATTCATGAATTATTTGCCAGAAAGTGTTTCTAAACAAAATCTTCCTTTGATGATAATCGGTATACCTGACGTTTACAGGTAAAGTGGTGGTTTAGATGAAGTGTGTTAAAAAAGTAGTTGTTGATAATACGGTTGCTAATAGTGTTACATATCTTGATACTAGTTCAGCTGTTCTTATGTCTGAGCAAGAGTTTGAACCTGAGGGAGTAATGTATACGACTCATGCTATGAAGGATTATGAAATGAAATCCAATGATGTTAATTTTGAAGTAATTGGTCATGTTAGAACAAAAAGTATTCAGATACCAGAATCTGTTAAAAGAGATCTTCAGCATGCTTATACTCATACTGCTAGTGATAGAAAATATGAAGAAAATTTAGGAAGACAAGGTTCTTTGAGAAATGACATGGAACTTATGGGTCAGGTTGTTACTGCTGCTATGTTTGGTGATCATGTTAAATTGATTTCTGATGATGGTGATATTAGTAAGACATTGTCCTATTTATTTCATATGAATAATTATGAATATCTTTCTGATAATGTTGAGATTTATCAGATGAGAGAGTGATCTCAATGGCAGCTTCGGTTAAAAGTATACAATTTGAAGGTACGGCGCCGAATGTGAACGGCCGGAAAAGGTCACGTCTAGACTTAACTAGGGTACCTGTTGAGGTTTCTGTTGTTATCTATGATATGGCTGAAGATTTAGAATACCAACACGGTACTGGATGTTCTTGTAATAAATCTTATGATAGTGATATTTGTCCTGGCGATGGTGTTTATCATATCTCTAAAATTGCTGATGAACTAGATATAGATGAAAAAACGGTTCACATGTATTTAGATGATGAATATAGATTTGAAATGAACGAAAAAAGTAATAATTATCATCATTCTGAAATTGGTAAGAAAAAAATGAAAGAATGGCAGCAATCTAAACGTGGTAGACAAAGTCAAAAAAGAGGTCATGATAGATATAGATCAACAGAACATGGAAAATTAAAGGATCAGAAATATAGAACTTGGTATAATTTTAGTGAATATGGCAAATCTATACATAAGGCATACAAAGAATCGGAGAAAGGGAAAGAGGTTAACAAAACAGCTGGCGATAAATATAAAGGAACTGAAAAAGGGATAGAAAAATCTGCTGTATGGGATTTCATAACAGGTTCGTCTTTGATGCCTAGGGAACTGAATCTTGATAAATTGGAAGAATGCAAATGGTCATATATTGATTTATTTAATACAACTTTTGATGCAGGTATTGAATTAAAAAAGAAAAAATCTCTTACACAAAAATTCTTTCATCAGAGACGTGCAATGTTAAATTATAATTATGTTAAAGGTTTTAAGGCTTCTGGTAATCTTAACAAATTATTTGAAGAATGTAACTTAGCTACAGTGTGATTATTATGGCAGCTTCAGCTAAAACAATAAAATTTGAAGGTTCAGAACCGAATGTTAACGGTTTACCTAGAAGTCATTTAGATCTTACTAGAGTTTCGGTTGAAGTTTCTGCAGTTATTTATGATATGGTTTTAGATTCAGAGTACCAACATAAAAATGGTTTTCCAAACATCTATAAAATATCTCAAGAGTTAGATGTTTCATTTGGAACAATAAAACGATATTTAGATGATGAATTTAGATTTGAATGTCTTGAACAACATAAACTTTGGCTTAATTCTGAGAAAGGTAAAATATATCTTGAACAAAATAAGGATAAAATGTCAGAATATCATAAACAGCGGCGTGAGCAAAATAGAGACAAGATGTCAAAGCAAGCGAAGGATTACTATCAACAAAATAAAGATGCCATACTTAGGAAACAACAAAATCATTATAATCAAAATAAAGAAAGAATATCAGAGCGACGTAAAGAACTATACAATGAAGATATAGAACATCGTAGAAAACAAAGTAATCTTAGGAGATTGGTAAATTACACTCGTTGTAATAAAGGATTTAGAGCATTAGCAGATTTGGAAAGACTAATGAAAGGAATAACTTATAGTCCAAAAGAAGAAAATAATGCTATACAGAATTTTATTCAAGGTTCTTGTTTAATAAGAGGACATTTTACTTTAAAAAAACTAGGAGAATCTCCAAATTCTTACAAAAATTCATTCAATTCAATATTTAATGAAGATATTTTTACAAATGGTGAATCAGTTACAGCTTAAAATTCACCGAGTGATTTTTGTTCGTTTTCTTCTATAATATTAGAAACAGTGACCCAAGAAAATCGAATATGTTCTAAGAATTTCTTTTCTTTCAAAGCTTTTTTAACAAAATTTATAGCTCTTTCATCAGAAGGATAACCAACACCAAGATCAAAACCAACTTCTTCCTTTATCTTGTCAATTTCCCAGTCTCTTTCAACTTTAGCTAGAATAGAAGCTGCAGCGCAAGTAACATGATTCATATCTGCATAATTTTCACAAATTATGTTTGTTTTAGCGTTTGTGTAAGATTTAACGATTGCTTTGAATTTGTCAGTAGAAACTTGAGGTGCATCTATGATAGCTTCGTCAGCTTTCATTGCTGTTATCATTTCTCCCATTTTCATGGCTTCTATTCTATTGAGATTTATTTTTTTTCTTAATTCATCAATCTCTTTAGCAGGAACTTTGATTACAACATAATCTTTAGCAATTTCTTTTACTTTTGGATATAATATTTCTCGTTGTTTTCTAGAAAGTAATTTAGAATCTTTGACTCCTAGAGATTTTAGCTTAGATTCATCTGCTTTGTCTATTTTAACTCCACCTAAAACTAGAGGTCCGATTACAGCCCCACGGCCTGCTTCATCAATACCGAGTAATGTTGCCAAATGTTCCACCTAAACTGTTTATGTATCAGCAACCTTTTTAAGCTTCCGATATAAAGAGGTAGCATAGCGAGGTGGGGCAGCCAGGAGTGCCCGTCGGGCTCATAAAGCCCTTGGGATACCCGAAGGTCGCACGTTCAAATCGTGCCCTCGCTACCACTTATGGTACTCATTTGGTTTGAAATGTTTCTATTATAATTTAGATATATGCCAATAACAAAAGCTCTAGCAAGAATCCATGCACATGTTTGTGCTGATGGATGGTTATGTTGTTATATAGAAAAAAATGCTCTTCAAATAGTTCGTGGTAGAAGATATCATAGAGATAGAAAAAAATATGAAATAGGCTATTGTAATACAGATGAATCTCTTCTAGAGCAATTTAAAAAAGATATGCGCAAAACTTTTGATATAAACACAAGAAGAAATAAGTTTGAATTAAGAACTAGATCTAAACGTGTCTTTGAAATACTTTCTATATTGGGTGCTGGAAATAGTAGAAACTGGTTTGTAGGTCATGAGATAATTGATGCAGGAAAGATTATCAAAAGAAATTGGATTAGAGCATTTTTTGATGATGAAGCTACGGTCGATACCAGATTTAAGCGTATTAGAGTCAAGAGTGTAAATTTTAATGGGTTGAAACAAGTTAAAGATTTGCTGGACTGTTTATCTATTAAATCTCATATCACTGGTGAAAATATTGACAATACTTGGTATCTTTCAATTAATGGTCCTGATGTTTCATTATACCATAAGAAGGTTGGATTTTTTCATAAGAAAAGAGCTGTTAAACTTGCTGAATTAGTTGCCTAATACCTTTTTATGTTTACTTGACATAACATCTAAGATGCATGAAGACTTTATGCTCAAATTGGTGAAAGATGTAATCCAAACGTGGGTTAAAACAAAGAAACCTATTGTTGTTGGAGAATATCCTGAGGAATTAAATAAAGAAAGGGGTGTTTTTATTTCTATTTACAAAACAACTGGTGGATTCAAACATCTTAGGAGTACTGTAGGTCATGCTTTTCCAACTAAATCAGTAATCAGAGCATTGGTTGATTATTCTATAATGTCATGCAAAGATGCTAGCTTTACATATCTGAAGCCAGAAGATCTTGATGGTATTCAGATAAAAATATCAATTGCAGGCGAGCCTGAACTGATAGACATTAGAAGTCCAAGAGATTATCTTAGTAGAATACAAATAGGCAAAGATGGGTTAGTATTAAGAAAAGGTATTATGACAGGAGATATACTTCCTGAGATTCCTGTTGGAAATTCTTGGGATGTTGAGAAATATCTTAAACATCTTTGTGTTAAAACTGGTTTAGCATCTAATGCATGGACAAATCTTTCTGCCAAAATATACAAATTTGATACTGAGACATTCAGCGAATAGCTATAAATATAATTTATGTTCTTAATTCTATTATGGATATAGGAAGTAAGTGTAAAGTCTTAGCTGCTGACAAAGGTAGAGCAATTGTTCAGAAAGGTGGTAAGAAGATTACTGTTGGCGTTAGGGACGATATCAAAATAAAGAAAGGCGATATGGTCATAATAGTTCTTGGAAATATTGTTGGAAAGGTTTAATATTATATTTTACTCTATAATTTCTAGTTTATTCTATATAACACTGTTATAAATATAATTTCTAAAGAAACATACGGTATTTAAAGGTTGTTACATCGCTTTTTGCCGTGTATGACTTTATATGGAATTTTTAATAAAAGTAGAGTAGGTGAAACAAAATGGTTTTTGATATGACACTTTTAGGAATTGGATTGGCACTTTTGTTAGCTCCAGCATTTGCTGAATGGGGAAGAATCAAGATGAAAGCAGACAAATCCTTTAATTGGATTGGAACAGGTGGAGTAATGTACTTGATGGCAGCAGCATTCAGTATGGGAATCGGATTCGATCTGGGAGCAAACATTTTCGGTGCTAGCGGATGGGGAGTAGTAATCTTTAGTGTTGTTGGATTCATTGCAGTGTTGATCGGAGTTGTAACAGCTTTGATGAACGTGTTCAAATAAATGTAATCTAATAGCAAACAAATACCCCTACCCTTTCTTTTTTTATTCTCATTGTATAATACTTCTAATGACATTCTATGATGATCTGAGTAAGAAGGTCAAAATAAAGGAAAAAGATCTTTTGCCAAGAAGGTATAATCTTCTAGGAAAGATACTTCTTGTGAAATTAAAACCTGAGCTCTTTAGATATAGAAGAAGAATAGGTAAAGCTATTTTAGAATTGATTCCTTATGTTCATACTGTTTGTCTAGATAATGGGGTTTCTGGAAAGACTAGAAAGCCTTCTATAGAAGTTATAGCTGGATGTAAAGATACTGAAACACTTCATACAGAATATGGATGTAAATTTTTCTTAGATGTTTCTCAGAACATGTGGTCAAAAGGGAATAAAGGAGAGAGAGCAAGGATGAAGAAGATCAAAAAAGGTGAAGTTATCATAGATATGTTTGCTGGGATTGGATATTGGTCAGTGTTTGTTGCTAAGAATGCTAAAAAGGTTTATGCAATTGATATCAATCCTAAGGCGATAAAGTATTTAGAAAAAAATATTTGGATTAATAAAGTGGAAAATAAAGTTGAAGTGTTGAAAGGAGATTGTAGAAAATATTCCGACCTTTTAGAGAATACTGGTGACAGAATAATAATGGGTTATTTTGATACTAAGAAATTTTTACCATATGCCGTGAAGATGGCTAAGAAAAATGCTATAATACATTATCATGATGTTTGTCCCATAGATAAGTTAGAAGAATTAAAAAATTATGTTTCTAAGTTTGGAAAGATTATTGATGTGAGAAAAATAAAATCATATTCTCCTAAGGTTGCACATTTTGTGATAGATTTAAGAGTTTAATCTATGAAATTATCTTATGGCTATTTATTATGTGGAAGATGAGAATACTGATCCAGTACCTTTTCATTTGAAAGGAGATTTTGATGAGGATGCTCTTTCTCAGATGGGGTATACAATTGTTGGAAGAAAAGATCCTGATATCTATGTGACAAAAACAACGGTTGGGAACCTCATGGACTATAAAAATTTAATTAAAGATTGATTTAAAGGGTACTTTCTCTAAGAAAGTCTATGACAGTTTATGTTTTTGATACTAGGACTCAAGAATTCAATAGTTTGGAGTGGGTTGGCCCTATTGATGAAGAAATTCTTGCTAATCTTGGTTACAAGTCAGTAAAAGAAGGAGACGGTGATCTTTATTTGATGAAGGGTAAACCAGCAGATAAAGAAGAAAGAAAAAAAGCTCTTTTTGAATATGCTGCAATTCTAAATAATCTAGGTAGTTGTTAAAGAATTTTTATATCTAATCTTACTTTCCACATCTTAGGTGCGTAAGGTAAAACTTTTTGATCGCTTATTATTTTGTATTTTATGTTGAATGTTTTTGCCATTTCTTTTACTTTTTTTCTTAGATCGCTGAACTTTTTTGGCTCATTTGATATTCCATATAGATGGATTACTGTTCCTTTTTTTGAAGATAAAAATGCAGAATCTAAAAATTCAATTGCTGTTTCTGGAAGAGGCATTATTATCCTATCAAATTTTCCTAGATATCTTGCTTCTCTAACATCCCAACAGTAATTTTTGATATTTTTTATTTTGTTTAGTTTGATATTTTTTTCTGCGTAGATAACAGCGTCAAGATTTATTTCTATTGCAACTATGTTTGCTTTTGGGTGTTTCTTTGCGATAGTTATTGCATATGGTCCGATGCCTGAGAACATGACAAGGACAGAATCTTTCGGTTTTACTTTTTCTGCTATTCTTTTTCTTTCAGTTGATTCTCTTGGTGAAAAATATACTTTTTTTGGGTCTAGTTTTAGAAAACATCCGTGTTCTTTGTGTATGACTTCTGTATCTCTAGAACCAGCAACTAACTTTAGGCTGTAGATTCTGTAGACACCCGTTCTTCCACTTTTTTTCTTTAGAACAGATTTTACATTTTTGTGCTGTTTCATAATATCTTGAGCTACTTGCTTTTCATTTTCTATTTTAGAATCTATTATTGCAACTGCTTTGTCTTTAGATCCAATTACATCAAATGCATATCCCATAATAGTTAATCTTTGAGGGTGTTCATATTGTTAAGCATTTAAACTTCTCATACAACTAATTCTTATGTTATATTTGATTGGATTAGGATTGCATGATGAGAAAGATGTTTCTGTTAAAGCAATAGAGATTGCAAAGAAATGTGCTTGTTATTGTGAGCTCTATACAAACAAGTGGTATGGTTCATTAGAAGAGCTTGGAAATATGATTGGTAAGAAAGTTCAGTTGTTACAGAGGTCTGATCTTGAGGAAAATCTTAAGCAATTGATTAATACTGCTAAGGAGACAGATGTAGCTTTATTTGTTCCAGGAGACCCTTTAGCAGCTACTACGCATGTGGAAGTTGTTGTACAGGCTAGAAAGGAAGGCATACCTATAGAGATTATACATAATGCTTCTATTTTCTCTGCTATAGCTGAATCAGGCTTACAATTGTATAAATTTGGTAAAACAGCTACAATACCGTTTACTAAGCATTTAGAGTCAGTAAAAGAGGCCGTTAATTCCAATAAAGGCATGGGTTTACATACATTGCTATTGCTAGACTTGGACAGTGTTAATGATAAATATATGAGCGTTTCAGAAGCTTTAGAGCTTTTAATGAGCTCTGATATCTTAAATGAGCATGATAAAGTCGTTGCTATGGCTAAATTGGGTTCAGGAGAACCTGAGATATTTTATGATGAAGCTGGTCCTTTACACAAGAAGGTATTTTCAGTACCTGCTGTGTTGATAGTTCCTGGTAAATTACATTTTCTTGAAAAAGATTATTTGGAGATGTTAAAATGAATGAGCATGTTACAATAGAAGAGATTGACAAGTGGTTAATTAAAATTGAAGAGATTGTTCCTAAGATAGAAGTTGTTGAGCCTAGAGGTCAAGGTTGGTATACCAATATGAAAGCTTATATTTCTGATTCTAAGCACTTCAGAGATGAAGGTGATTTGGTTAGAGGCTTTGAAGCTGTTGTATGGGCATGGGCAATCTTTGAGATATGCGTTGATCTTGGTGTTTTTGCAATAGATAAATAGAAACCTTTATATATACTAAAAACCTATTACTCTATAGTAGTAACTACTTAGTAGTTACAAACGAGGGTGGTTCGGTTATGATGAAAAAAGTTAGGATACCAAAACATGTTTCAATGGGAGACAAAGTTAGAATGATTATATACAATACTGCTGTGGATATAACAAATCAAAAAGGCGGTTATATGACAATTGATGATAAAAAAATAAATTATGAGGGTGATTTATGATGAGTGGTGGAATGACAGAAGATCAAGTAAGAGAACACGCAGCAAGAACTAATCAGGCATTTAGTGGAGCTAGTGAATATGGTCAAATGATCATGAATCCTAGGCAAATGAAAAATGTTTATGAAAAGTATTATGGTGGTCACAAACAAACAAAGGGTACATTTAGTGATGATTGGAAAAATTGGACAACACCTTGGATTACAAATCAAAATCCTGATGGTGAATACATTCAGGGTGTATTGAATAATAGAGGGAATCCAGCAAGTTTTTATGATATTATGGCATCTCCATTTTCTGATGCAATGTCTGTTGTGTCAACATTTGATTTTTTCAGTTCTATAAGAGAAGGTTGGTTCTTAGGATCAAATAATTCAAAGAAAGAAGCTCAAATGTATGTTAATAGTATTAGACAACAAGCAGCTCAAGAATATGAACATGAGCAAGCAAGTATTAGTGCAATTAGAAAAGGTCGTGTTCGTAGAGAAGTTCGTGAGAGACTTGGAGATTTTGGCGAAGTACTCGATTTGGCTGAATCTATGCCAGATGGATATTCAGCTGCAGCAATTATTGATGCACTTGGAAGCAGAACAGGACGAAGAAGAAGAGGACCTTGAATAAGGCCTCATTTTTAAACTTTTTCCTTTAACATTATTTTTATATATCAATGTATCTATAACTTTGACATGGCAGTTGATTTGTTTCAGTTGATATTTCAGGAGATATTGAAGATAAGTCCTAGAATTATATCTCAATATACCACAGTTCAAGATCAATTACTATATCTGATACTTATTCCACATGTAATATTATTCTTATTCATTCTTGCATTTTCTAAGGGAATTGTTGCAAGAGTTTTAGGTGAAGCTAGAGGAAGTTTCATATATTTGTTGAGTTTAGTAGTCTATATTTTTATTGTTATTTCGGGTTGGTATGGATCGTTTTTGATACCACTCTTTAATGCATGGTTAATAGTATTGCTAATAGTTGGACTATTCCTGTTCGGTATTAGTGCTGTAATTGGTCCAGGTAGATTATCTGAAGCTAAGAAATTTGCTGGTGCTGCTGCTGAAACAGTTGCAGCTAAAACAACTGGTGTAACTGCTAAGAGAAAGGCATTTGAAAGTGAGATTGAATTAGTAACTGAACAGATTAGAGGAATTGATACTCAATTGAGAAGAGGTGGCAATACAGTAGATACTATTACTTTTTTGAATAATCAAAAATCAGCATTGACAGCTCAAAAAACTAAACTTGAACACGAATTAAATAAATTGTGATTTTATGGCTATTGATCCAGTAATGCAAATGGCTATTCCTTTCTTATTTGTATTTGCTGTAGTTTTTGGAGTTTTAGAATTATCATTGAAACAATGGTCAAAACCAATTAAAGCTGTTATAGCTCTTGCATTATCGTTTTTTGCTATAACTTATCAACCATTTACAAGTCTACTTTGGGCTAATATGGGTAATATTCTTTTCTTTTTCATATTTATGTTCTTCATAGCTTTTCTTGGAGAACTTTTACAATGGAAAAAGATGGAAAATCCATTAGAAAAAATGGTTGTTACTGCAATTGTTTTGTTCTTACTTTTGACAATCGGATGGTATGTTATAGATTTAATAGAATTTGATATCCCAATTGTTGGTGATAAAGATAATCTTTTCTTACTTGTAGGAATAATGGTTATAGTTGCACTTTTCTTAGCAACTATGAAAGGTGGAGAAGTATATCATTTTTATGAAACAGCTAAAGCAAAACAAGCTGAAGCTCACAAATAATAAAACTTATATGTGCAGATAACGAAATTAGGAGTGATTAATATGAGTGGATTGGAAACAGTAATTATAAACTTGAGAGAAGCAGGTTTTATGTTGATTCTTCTTTGGTTATTAACGCTTTCCGTAGTTTACGGTGTGCTTTCTCACATAAAGCTTCCACAATCACTTCCAGCGAGAGGAGTGATTTCAATAGTGATGGCATTCATGGTATTACTTGCAGCTTCTGCAGGACCAGTAGCAGCATTTATTAGTAATATAATAACAGCATCGATAATGATTGCGTTCGGTCTTATTATCGTTATGATATTCCTTGAAATAAGCGGTGCAAAAGTTGGTGGAGAACATGTATTTACAAAACATCCGAGATTTGTAGCAGGTGCATTGATTCTCTTATTCATCTTGATCTTTATTGGAGCAGGTGGATTGGGACTTTTGAATATACCGTCGATAGTAATAAGTGATCCAATGTTAGCTATGGCATTCTTCTTGATTGTTATGGCAGTAGCAATTTGGGTCATGTTTAAAGGAACAGGAGGAGGAAATTAAATGCCGTTAGATTTAGCTTGGCTTTCGAATATGGGACTTCCAGAGATAATGTTATGGCTATTAAGTTTTGCTATAGTTTATGGAGTAATAGACAAAGTAAAGTTTATAGCAAATAGAGAAGTAAATGCTATAATAGCTATCGTAACAGCTTTTTTAGTATTGTTTGCAACTCCAATTGAATTGATAATGGTATTATCTTCAATGTCACAGAGTCTTGTACTCGTGGTTCTTGGTATATTAGTTTTATTTGTATTTGCTGAGGTTGCTGGATTAAGACATAAAGAAGTAGTGTTTGGTCCGGATGGTAAACCATTGAAAGAAGTGGATGTTCCACTATTTTCAGCTAATAAGACTGTTACAGGAATTGCGTTTTTGATAATAACTATATTGATTTTTGTTGGAGCAGGTGGTCTAGGAATATTAGGATGGAATGTTGACTTAACTGGTGGATTATCAACATCAATGTTATTCTTTGTAGTTGTAATAATAGCAATTCTTTGGATGATAACAGAAAAGAAAGAAGAGACGCATCAAAGAGTTAGAGTTTAGTTTCTCTACTTTTCTTCTTTTTCTTTTATTTTTCCAGTATGTTCAGACAGAGTTCTAATACTCTGTGTGAGTTCTGGTAATGTATCTTTGAAGACTTTTTCTATAGAACCAATTCTTGCTTCGATGACATCCATTGATTCTCCAAAGTTATCTAGTTTTCCTGAATAACCAGTTTCTCTGTCCTTTAACATTTTTTCCATTTCAGTTATTTTCTTTCCCATGTCACCTATTTGTGCTTGGAGTTGGATATCTCTTTTTTCAAAATTACCTAAACGATCTTCAAATTCATCCCACTTATCACTTACAATACCTTCAACTAATTCTTCTAAAGTGATTTCTTCTGGACCAATGTCAAATGATTGAGTTTCTGGTCCTTTTTCAAAAGTAAACATTTGTTGTGCAGAAGGAGCTTGTTCAAGTTGTCTTGGTGCACCCATTCCTGGAGCAATAATTCTTTCAGGTGGTCTAAA
>JAAOXY010000072.1 GCA_018221065.1 Candidatus Aenigmatarchaeota archaeon
TCTTCTATCATTGAAGATGAAAAATCAGTACCATATAATTCAGAATCTTTGAATATAGAGAGATTTCTACCATTACCACAACCATCATCTAGTATCTTTCCTTTCCAGTCTTTGATATTCTGTATTTCAGGTGGCCATGGTCTCTGTTTTAACGGTGACCATCCTGGTGCTATTTTATCCCAAACTTCTCTACTCTCCATAATACTCAATGCCTACCAATATCTCTTTTTGTCATTTTTTCCATCATTTTCTTTTAAGCTTCTTTACAGCAAGTTCCCCTTTTCCAATAAGTCCCATTATACCAGTCTCTCTTTTTCTTTTGATGAAATATAATATACTAATGATATCACTGATAATTATTGAACAAAAAAGCATTTAAGGGTCGTCCTTACCACAGTTTTTTTTCTACTAATTTTCAACCATCACTTGCTCACTGCTACTTTTTCAAGACTTTTCTTCAGTTCTTTAGCTTTCTTGTATATCTTTTCCTTTTTAGCATGCTCAGAAATAGCATATTTCTTGACTTTAAACTCTGACTTCTCTTTAACAAATACGTCTTCCACCAAATTTCTCTTCAGCATCTCAGTCAATACTTTCTGCAGACCACCATCTGTTAAGTTAGCGGCTTTCTTCAGTTCTGTCCAAGTCTTTGGACTACCTTCAACTGCTTCTAATACAGAATAAGTACTGTCTCTCATAAGAACCGCCACCGCTTTCCATTCTTTTGGTGCATATCTCATACCTCTTATTTTGGATATTATACACTTTAAGTGATATCCACTCTATCAGTTAATAATATATCTACTAGATATATTTAAATATCTGTTATTTGCAATTATAATCATGAAAAAGATATTATTAGCTTTATTGCTTGTAGGAATCGTGACTGTCAGTGGTTGTACAGGATCTCCAGTATATTCAGATGAAGAAAGTTCAGATCAAGTTCAAGTAGAACCTGTTCAAGAAAATCAAGAAATATGTACACCGAACTGGGAATGTGGACAATGGTCAGAATGTAGCCCTTCTGGAACACAAACAAGAAGTTGTGTAGATGCAAATAATTGTGGTGTTACAACTGATAAACCAACAGAATCAGGATCATGTACACCTGAGGTTCAGGAAACAACGGTTCAAACATTAGAACTCTTTCTTGCAATGGGAAAAAGTTGGGATGCAGATGCAGACCCCGATGGAATTGAAGTAACGATAATGCCAAAAGACAGAGATGATGACTTAGTAAAAACTGCAGGAACATTATCAGCAAAATTATATTATAGAGAATATGATGATGAATTCAATGCAGTAAAAGGAGATTTTATTGAAGAATGGACAAATATCCAAGTTACTAAATCAGATTATGGATTCATGGGCGCAGAAATAAGATTGGAATATAAGTCTGGATTTGTTCCAAAGGGATCAGATTACGGTTGGCTTGATGTAACATTAATTACACCAGATGGTAAGAGTTTCAGTGCAAAATATGACATTGTGATGTTATCATAATGTCTTTTATTTTTTTATTTCAATAATAAACTGACAATGAATGAAAATTTAAAAAGCTTAATAAACAATTAGTTTATGGTGATATAATGACTAATGAAGATCTAGGTTTGAAGAAAGGCGAAAAATTACTCAAGACTTTAATTCCTTCTAAGATGAAAGTTCTTGGCGGAGAAAAATATTATCTGACAAATAAACGAGTGATTATTGAAAAGAAATTACTGGGAAAAAAGGTAACTTCATGTAGCTATGATAAGATAAAACACATAGAAGCAAAGCAATCCTTGTCTGAAAGAGTGATGAAGATTGGAAATGTAGAAATGAACATTTCAGGTTCAGAAACTACTAGAATGACATTAAAGGCTATCAAAGAACCGTTTTCTATAAAAAATTTCATAGAAAGTAAGATGAAGTGATTAAATGAACGATGAAGATTTTTACCACCACTAGAAGTAAATAAGGTTTATTCTTTGTAAAATCACATAAGATAATGATATCATGGAAAGTGCCCTTCTCAGCGGTTATGTCAAGATGCGTAAAGGATATTATAGACTTGCAGTAAATTCCCGAAGACTTGTCAGTTTCTTAGAGAACAATTGTAAGCCCAAAGTTGTCATAAAACAACCAGAAGAAGGTATATTTGAAATCAAAAGAGACACAGATGGAAACAACATACATCTTCATAAAAAAGAATTTATTACATATTTAAGAAAAGGCATACTTACACAGAATCAAGCAAAGTTTTTTTCAATACAGAGTAAGAAAAGCTTTCCAACATTGATAAGGATATTTCCTGATGATTTTGGTTTAAGGTTCTTTGATCTCTTGCCAGATAATGACGCTGGAGAACTAGGAAAAGAGTTATGCGAGCACGGTATCAAATTTGATGAACGAATAAACACGCCATTTACTTCCAAGTTTGATCTAGATTTTTCATATGAAGGTAAAGAGTTTACAGTTGAAATCACAAGGAACAATCCTTCAGAAAGGAATTTTCTGAATTATAAGCATCAGCCAAAAGGAGGAGTTCTCAGAGCACATATTTTTGATTCTTACAGAAGATGCACATCCAGCTTATTGAATCATGACAAGAAAGTACATTCCTTTGTTGTGATGTCTGACAAATGGAGAAAATTTGGGCACATAGAAGAACTAATAGATGAATGCTCAGATATTGGATGCCATCTGATTTTTGCAAATTTTGCTAATAAGGATACGTTTAAAACCATTAGCGAAGAAATTATGAATATAATCAGAAGGTAATATTCATGAAAAAGGTAATACGAACAATATCAGGAATCACCCCAATAGCGGTCATGTTAAAGCCGCATCCATGTCCAGGCAATTGTATATATTGTCCAACAATGGAAGGAGTTCCTAAGAGTTATTCTGACAAAAGTCCTGTAGTCATGAGAGCAACTCAATGTGATTATGATCCACAGAAACA
>JAAOXY010000073.1 GCA_018221065.1 Candidatus Aenigmatarchaeota archaeon
ATGGGTAAATATCACTGCATAAACTGTGATATAGAAATAGATCGCCAAAGAAAAAGGTGCAAAAAATGCGATATTCTGTGGAGAAAGAAAAGATATAGAAATGAGGGCAATCCAAACTGGAAAAATGGAATAACTAAGACTGTTTCCAACTGCAAGGCCTGTGGTAAGAGGTTTCAATACTACCCAAATTCGAGAATCGGTAAATATTGTAGTAACAAATGCCGAAATGTTGGAAGGATGAAAAGAATAACTAAGATCTGTCTACAGTGTGGCAAAGAGTTTGAGACACATAAATGCTATGATAAAAGAGTGAAATGCTGTTCTAAAAAATGTGGACATGCATATCGATGCGAAACCAATCCTTTGTCCCCTTCAACGCAAAGAAACATCACTTTAATTGTCCTAAACTGTGCCTTCTGCAAAAATGATTTTGAAGTACCGAAAAAAGAAAGTTACAAAAAATACTGCTCGAGAAAATGCTACGGTGATCATAGAAAGATATTATCGTGCGGTGAGAACAATCCAGCTTGGAGAGGAGGAACAGTTACATATAGGGGATCAGATTGGTTCAGAAAAAGGAGGGAATGTAGGAAACGTGACAATTTCAGATGTAGGCGGTGCGAAGAATACAACACCAAACTCGATGTACATCACATAATACCATACAAAAAGGTGAGGAGAAATGATCTGGAAAACCTGATATTACTATGCTGTAGATGTCATAAAAGAGTAGAAAGCAACTATGAAAAATACGGCATGACCAACTATATCCGAAAGATGCTAGAAGAGAACAGAAAGCTCGGTTTGGAGAAAGCTGTTTCTAATGGTAGGATTGTTGTTAAAGTTTAGAATTAAACTATTTCGATTCCCAAGACTTCTCATTTTTTATCAAAATCTATAACCACGAGCTTTCCGTTTGCACCTTCAAATTGTTTTGTCTTGACTGATTCTCCAACTCCAATTTTTTTAACCAACTGTACATACCAAGCCTTTGCTTCTTCATCATATGTTATTTTCATCGAATCATCTTTCTATCAGTTTTAGAACTATTCAAAAATCCACGTGTCACTTTCTCTTGAATGGTTTATGATGTTCACTTGACATTTTTGATCTAAAGTAATATCTGTGCCAATTTTTTTATTTGTTTCGTTTAACTCTTTTTCTAACTCGTCTGCTAGTTTTCTTAATTCATTTATTGTAACAGTCATTCCTTGTCTCTGTTTTACTTTCAATCTTATCACCTATCTTTTCATTCTTACTGGAATCTTCATTGGTTGTTGTATTTTTTGTTCTTGTTCAGCCAGAACACTGATCATCTCAAATTCTGCTCTCATGATTATCTTCACTATTGGATTATCTGTATTGAAAATATACAATTGGCCTCTTCCCAATTTTCTTGACTTTTTAATTATTCCGTCTTTATTAAAATTTGAAATTATCTTTGTAACTGTGATCCTGCTTATCTTCGTGTGCCTTGCTATTTCTGTTACTGTAAAATCGTATCTTGGGTTGTCAATAAAAAAATCTAAAACTTTAGCATAATTATCCCTAAATATAGCAGCAAATGTAAATACTCCTCTAGCCATTCTATCACCCTTTCATCCTGTATGTATGTTATAATTTATAATATATAAAGTTTATGCTTTTAATGTATATATTTTATACAATATGTATACTCGAGTATAGAAATTCCTTTAAAAGGTTATGTTGAAACTTAGTTATGCTTAGTGATGAAGCTCTCGATCTACTTTGGAAGCTGTTCAGAGGTAAATATTTTGTAAAAGGCCACATAGCTAAAGATAAGCTTTTAAGACACTACCGGAATACAGATATGAAAGCATACAAAGATGCCTATCATGAGCTGAAGCAGGGTGGATACATAAGGACCTTCCCTCATACTGGCGGTGAACATGCGCAACTGAACATGAAGAAACTAAATGAGATTAAAGAACTGCTCAAAACTCGATATACTTTTTTCTGAACCAGCAAAAACATTTTGACAGACTGTTTCTAATGGTAGGATTGTTGTTAAAGTTTAGAAATCATTTTTGTTTATTTAGATAATTTTCTATCAATACTTTTTCCAAATCACTATCTTCTCTGCTGTAGTTGTCTCCTGATGGAAAACAATTTCCTATCAACTGACATAATCTGAGATCTGGATTAGTTCTCCAGATGTATTCTATTAAACTTAATATTGGGGTTATTCTGTTTGGGTTTCTCATTTAATCACCTTTCTATCAGTTTTAGAATTATTCGAACATCCATGTGTCGCTTTCTTCGGAATGATTTATTATACTTACAGACCACTTTTGATCTAAATTCATATTGATACCAATTTCTTTGTTTGCTTTCTTGAGATCTTTTTCTAATTCATCTGCTAATTTTCTTAAGTCTTTTATGCTTATACTCATTGCTTGTCTTTGTTTTACTTTCATGTGCTCACATCTCGATTCCTTCTCTGATCATAGCATGGAGCTTTGGATTGTGTATCCAAGTGATCCCCTTTATGCTAACTGCTATCTTGTTGCTGTACTCAAGGTACTGAAGAATAGCCATCAATGTCCTGTGGTTCACCTGTCTTGGAAGCATCCTCTTTAGGTCTGCTACAGTCACTATGCTATCTTCTGCATTTTGGAGAGCTTTCTCTACCATCATCACAGTATTCAGGGTCGGGGAATGTATTAATTTTTGCTTCATATTAATCACTTTCTGTTATGTATATATAACATATATTTACATATATATAAAGGTTACTACTCATGGTAGTGGGAGAGATATTTGCCGTGCCCTTAGAAAGGAGTGGAATGGAAAAAGTAAAAGTCGTTTTCTCGAAGGCAGCGTTTGAAGTGTACAAGCAGCTGGTGGAATCTGCAAAACATTCTAAAGTGGATAGGAGCATACTCAGGGCCATAAATCACAAGAAAGAGCTGATAAAGCTGGACAAACACTACGGCCAGCCAATAAAGCGCAGGCTGATACCAAAAGAATACAAGAATCACGGGATCAGAAGCATGTTCAGGGTCGGGCTACCAAACTTCTGGAGGATGCACTATACATTAGGTGATGATGAAAATATGGTTGAGATAGTTGCGTTTGTGATCGATATTGTAGATCATAAGGATTACAATAAGATACTTGGATACTAGTAAATCAGAAAAACATTTTAACCAGCTAATCACTAATTCTATG
>JAAOXY010000074.1 GCA_018221065.1 Candidatus Aenigmatarchaeota archaeon
AACCAACCAGTTCCAGGAAGAGATGCTTCAGCAACATCAGCAATTGGTGCAGAAGATTCAGCTAAAACATTCCAAGGAATAACACTAACAGCGACCAATGAAACCAAAATATACATTATCGTTGTTATAACAACAGAAAGTATCAGTGCTTTAGGCATAACTTTTCTAGGACTCTTTGTCTCTTCAGATAAATTCACAACATCTTCAAATCCAACATAAGCGAAAAATACTAAAACCGCAGCCATCATTACTCCATTTAATCCACCAGGCATCTCAAAATAATCAACGCTTCCAACATGACTCATACCAAAAAGTATTATCAAAATCAATCCAAGCATTTCAATTACAGTAAAAATAATATTCGCATTAGCTGATTCTCTAATACCTCGATAATTCAAAAATGAACATCCTAATACAAGAGCCAATGCACCCCAAAGAGCAGGTATTCCAGTTAATGCTTCTAAATAACCACCAAATCCTAATGCAACTACTGAAGCAGCAATAGTCCCTACAATTATTATCAACCATCCAACTAAAAATGCTGGATATTCTTTCTTGAAAGCTCTTTTCATATAAACATATTCAGCAGCTTCCTTAGGAAACATAGTACCAAGCTCAGCATAACTCAAACCAGTAAACGATGCAATAATAGCACCTATCAAAAACGATAACCATAAAGCATTCCCGGCAACACCAGCACCAACACCAATAATAGCATAAATACCAGCACCAAGAATAATCCCAACACCATACATTGTCAGTTCAAACAATCCTAAAGAACGTCTAAGCTTCGGTTTTTCTGGATTTGGGGCTATACCTGCCTCTTGTTTTACTGTCTGAGCCATAAAGTATAAATAGGCTCCCACCCTAATTAAATGTATGCCTAGAAAAAGATCCATAATACCAGCAGCTCCTATGGCTGAAATAATGAAACAAGCAGGCGCAGAAAGAGTTTCAGAAGCAGCAGCAAAGGAATTAGCAGAAGTATTAATGGAAATTGCAATGGATATTTCAAAAGATGCAGTGAAATTCGCACATCACGCAGGAAGAAAAACAGTAAAAAAAGATGACATTATTCTTGCTAAAAAGCGATAAAACCAGTTCTTTTTAAAATAAATGAAAAAAAGAGGAGACTATCCTATATATTTTGATTCCTCTTCTTCTTGCATTTTAGTTCTTCTTAGATTTTCAACAGCTTTCTGATATTTTTTGAAAATATCATCTGTTATTGATGGTTTAATATCTTTCAGAGCCATATCAAAGTTTTTTTGTGTCACTTCTTTTGAATTCATATCAGATCTAAGTGCATCAAGAGCAGCTTCTCTTACTAAAGCTTCAAGATCAGCACCAGAATATCCTTTTGTTTTTATTGATAAATCATCAAGATTTATTTTTTTCATAGGAACATTCTTTGTATGCACTTCCAATATTTCTTTTCTAGTTTCTTCATTTGGAGCTGGAACATAAATCAATCTATCAAATCTTCCAGGTCTCAATAATGCAGGATCAACAATATCTGGTCTATTAGTTGCAGCAACCACCACAACCCCATTCATGTCTTCTATTCCACTCATCTCTGTTAACAATTGTGAAACAACTTGTTCATGTGCTCTAGATCCACTATTAAGTCCTCTCCTTGGAGCCAAAGAATCAATTTCATCAAAGAAAATTATTGTCGGCGCCACCTGTTTAGCTCTTTTGAAAACATCTCTAACACCTTTTTCAGATTCACCAACCCACTTGCTCATTAATTCAGGTCCCTTAACTGAAATAAAATTCACACCAGCTTCTCCAGCTAATGCTTTTACAATATGGGTCTTACCACAACCTGGTGGACCATACATCATTATTCCTCTTGGTGGTTTAATTCCTAATCTAGTAAAACTTTCAGGATTATTCAACGGCCATTCCACCGCTTCTTTCAATGATTCTTTAACATCTTCAAGTCCACCAACATCATCCCATTTGACATTTGGTACTTCTACCAATACTTCTCTCATTGCAGAAGGTTGAACCATTCTCATTGCATAATCAAAATCACTCTTACCGACTTTTAATTTTTCTAAAACTTCCTTAGGTATTGGATCGCCTTCCTTTATTTCGGAAACTTCAGGTAACACTCTTCTCAATGCATTCATAGCTGCTTCTTTAGCTAAAGAAGATAAATCAGCACCAACAAAACCATAAGTTCTTTCAGCTAACATGTCAATATCAACTTCTTTTTCCAAAGG
>JAAOXY010000075.1 GCA_018221065.1 Candidatus Aenigmatarchaeota archaeon
AAATGATACAGATGGATATGAAAATGTTACAAGTGCTGGAACAATAACTGCACCTTAGATTATCTTAGTCGGTATTTCTTTATGAAGATCTAACATCTGCCAATCTTTATAATCTATTTTTACAGCTAGCGTAGCTTTAGCACCACATGCTTTTGCAGCTTTTCTTAAAATTTCAAATTGTTCTTCATGTGATTTTGTATAGAATATTTTTTTTCTTGATTTGACTTCAATGAATTGGACTATTCCATTCTTGACAGCTACTAAATCGCAGATAGCACTGTCCTTGGAACCTGAACCTGCTATCCTATGGACAACATATCCTTCTGCATTCATCTTATCAAGAAGTTCTCGCTCTCTTCTATGTCCTTTTTTGTTTGAAGCCATGATTATAATATAGCTAAGAAGTATAAATTCTTAAGTCCTTTAAAAAATCTTTTGATAGTTGATTCCTCTTATGACATTATCCATAATTAAAATTAGAATAGAAAAATATTTAAGCACTTAATGCAGAAGAAACTTCAGCCATCATCTTACCTTTTTCTGTAAGAGAAATTTCAAAATTCTTTCTGCCTATTCTTCTTGTTTCAACCAACCCTTGTTCTCTTAATTTTCCTATTGTTTTTGAAAGCTTTACAATTCCACTAGATGCCTTCTTTACATTAGCACCAAGATTCTCTAAACCAACGTCTTCAGCTAATTTGCTGAGTTTTCCTTTTATACTTCCATCATTGTTAGATGCATGTTCTAAAACAGCTTTCTCTGATCCTGAAGGCATTGCTGGTAAAAGAGGTATCTTTATTTCATAGTATCCTTTTGCTCCAACAGTCTTGTATATTTTTCTTTTATCTCCAGGATTTACAACCTCAAATTTCTTTGGAGTTACACCATATACTTTGGCACCTGTTAAAGCTGCTGCCATAGTGGATGCTACACCACCAACTACAGATGTTCCATGAATATTAGCTATTACTTCATTTCCTTCATTTATCTCTTTTGCCATAATCTTCAATATTTCTGGAAAAAGAGTCTGGAAGTCCAGTAATGGAAGTGATAATTTTTCTGATCTTTTCTTGACCCAGTCAGGAAGCTCTTTTTCAAGCTCTTTTTGCATATCTTCTTGGATATCTACAATATCTTGATTTGTTGCATCTTTTCTATAGATAAAATAAACTTTATGCGGAATAAAGGTTCTCAGAAGATATTTTATACGATCAATGTGGCCCCATTTACCAAGAAATATGATTTGTACTGTTTCGTTCATATTAATAATATGATTCATTAATACTTATATACCTTTATGCTAACGTTAACGATAATGATTAACGATATTAATGACTATGATTAATACAATAATTAATTAACGTTACTGTGAGAGTTTTTAGTACATTCTAGGCTAACTATTAGCATGGGCAAACAAAATTACCAGCAATATGATAATAGGTCGAGATTCATAGAAAATTTCTATAATTCTATTTATGCAAGCCCATTTGCATTCATGTTCTTCTATGAAAGCTGGAAAACGGATATTCTAGGGGGTAACACTAATGAATAGCACAAACTATTTTTCATTAAATGAAGACTGTTCTTTGAAAATGCTGGAATATCCGGCTGTCTTTAATAAGAAAACAGAAGAACTTTACAAATTAAATGATGGAGCAATGCAATTCATAGCTGAAAATCAAAATATAGAATCTGATAGATTTGGTGGAGAGGAATTCTTTGATTATCTGGCTAGAGAACAAATATACAATTCTAGAGAAAGTCCTGTTGAAGAAAGGGAATTTAGCTTGAAACCGGTAGGATCTCCATCACTGAGATATTTGTTAATGCATCTTACAACTGATTGTAATCTAAAATGTAAACATTGTTATCATGGTGATCCAAAATCTGAGACACTTTCTTATGATACTGCTAAGAATGTATTAGATGAAATGCAGGATATGCAAGGATTAACTGTTCTTCTTTCTGGTGGAGAAGCAATGTGCTATGAAAATTTCTGGAAAATTAATGATATTTTACCAGATTATGACATGAATTTTGTGCTTCTTACGAATGGTACTAAAATAACTGAAGAAAATGCTAAAAAACTTAACTTGAATAAAGTTCAGGTAAGCTTGGATGGTCTTAAAAATGGTCATGATTTTATGAGAGGAGAAGGCAGTTATGAAAAAACTATTAATGGAATAAGAAATCTGAAGAATGCTGGCAAAGATGTTGGAATAGCAACAATGATACATAAAAACAATATAAATGAGTTTGAAATGCTGGAAAAACTTCTTTTTAATTATGGTATAAATGATTGGATAGTTTCTGCTCCATTTGCTGCTGGTAGATGGGAACAATATACTAAATACAGTGTTGATATTGAAACTGGGTCTTCCATGAAAAAAAGATATGAAAAGGTAGGTGAGGGTCCTCATAGATCTTCTGGAGATTATGCTTGTGGAACTCATTTGCTAACAATTATGGCTGATGGAACATATGCTTCATGTGCTTTGATGGAAGACAGAATTGGAAATGTAAATGATATGTCTCTTGAAGAAGCTTGGGATAAGAAAGAAAAAATAAAATTATCTGAACTTGAAGAATGTTCTGATTGTGAATCTTTGAAAGTTTGTAAAGGTGGTTGTAGATATAATGCTCAAAAAAATGGGGACTCACTTGGTGTAGACCCTATTGC
>JAAOXY010000015.1 GCA_018221065.1 Candidatus Aenigmatarchaeota archaeon
AATAAATTTAAATCAAAAACATCTTCTTTTATCGATTCTACCACTATAGACAATTGTGTATTCATAGTTTGTTCATCCATGTCTATTCTCATATCTGCAACATAAACCAATAATGATCCTAAGACAATTATGCTTAGAGCTAGATATATTGCATGCGAAAGCATAGTCGATAGACCGCGCATAAAAACAATTAGATTATCTAGAATAAAAAGTTAAATGAATAGCACTAATACAGTATATCCTACTAACATCAGTATCAAACAATGCTTTAATCCAGATATTATATTTCCTTCTGACATCTTTCCTATTACTAGACCTGAGAAGAAACCTTGTATCAAAACCAACCACTGGAATATATCAGAATAAAAATCAAGAGTAGATGATGCTGATAGACCCAATTCAGGTGCAGATATTGACAACAAACTTGGTATTAAAAATCTTTGAAGTGATACCAAAATTCCTAAGAACACGAAAAATATCAAATAACCACTTATCACTTGAGAATATACCCCAGAATATCTTTCTTTTCTTAATTTATTCACTTCACTTATACTTCTTCCAATCGATCGCAATACTTCTGAAAGATTACCACCACCACTATATGTCTCTATAACAGTAGAAACTGTTCTTTTTATCAGGGGCGTACCTTCTTCTGAAAAATCTCTTAGTACATCTTCAAACGTAACCCCCCAATCCATTTGAATTACCATTCTTTTTACATGAGGAGAAAGATTACCATAATCAGTTTCTTTTAATGCTTTTATTGCTTGTGGTAATGTCATACCAGCTGATATATTCTCAGATATGTCTCTTAAAAAATCTGGAAAACGCTCTTCAATATCTTTCATCTTATTATAACGAATATACTCAAGTGTTGCAGGTCCAATTAAAACTAACAATATTGCAAACACATTTACCAAAGAATTATTCAAAACATAATTATTGTATATGAAAAGTGACAAACCTATGACTACAGATATCAAAGTTATCTGTACATTCGTATCTTTCAAATATTCATTTATCTTTTTCATATAATCACGTTCTTGGTTGTGTTGAATGTATGAATATCAAAAACATTACATTCAATAAAGGTATTACACCAAATATTCCAATTCTCATTAAAACATCAACAGGCATTCCAAATACTTGTCCGCCAACAACACTCAATATAGATAATACTACAACAAAAAGCAAAGGAGCAGCTATCAATATTGCTGTATAGATATCAGCATATGTTGAAAGTGTTTGAGCATATCTTTCTCTATTCAATCTATATTCAAACATTGCATGCTCAGCTTCTCCTTGAAGATAATTCTTAAGACTACCTCCAGTTTGTATAGTGGTCAATATTCCTCCTAGAACATCTTTGAATTCGGGTGACGGTGTCTTGTTCATAACATCTTTTATTGAAGTAATCTCATCAAGACCAAAGAAATCAATATTTCTTATTATTTTTCCTGCTTCTCTTGTTATCTCACCATATTCTTTGAATTTTGACAATATCTTAAACATAATATACGGTGGAGCACCCGAACCTGCTACAGCTGACATATGTATCAAAGCAAAAGGAAGACTTGCTTCAATATCAGTTTTTCTCCTTGAAGTTTGTATAAACGGATAAGCATATGTTATGACAAACATAGTAAACGCTACTATGAATGATACCAATAACGTTCCTGTCAATACAGATAATAAATCAAATCCTATAGCATAAGTTACTATTGAAAATATTATTATTGAAAAAATGAATGACATTATTGTAAGGAAAAATATTATTGAAAGATATGTTCTAAAAAGAAGATTAATTCCTGATGATAACAATGCTTTCTGAAGTCTTGTAAATCTAGAATGATACTTATCAGTACTAGGTCCAAAGAAATGAACTGATACTCTCTTCAAAAAATGCAATCTGTCCTCTTCTAACTTGACTACTTTTTCAGGAAAGACTGGTATTTTCTTTTTTCTAATTTTCTTAAGAGATTTTTTAGCAGATTTTTTGATTTTCTTGCTTACCATACAATATAGAATTAGCTAGAATTGCCTTATATTAGTAACTAAAGAACTACATCTTGATGAAAGCTTCTTCTTTTGGATAAACTACTATTCCTTTTCCAGATTGTATCAAATATGGATGTAATTTATGAGAATGCTCAGTACCTCTCATCTTCCATACAGTAGTACTTCTAGAATATTGAGAATCTGTTCTAAGATAATACAATACTATAATACCATCAGCAACAAATTCTTCAACACCAAATCTTGAAAGAGCTTTTTGATCAGGCAATATCTCAGATGTCAATATAGTAGTAACTTTTAACTTTCTAAGTAAAAGTGCAATATTAAATATCATTCTTCTAAGTTCAGGAGAATCTCTTACATACAATCCTAAAGCAGATATAGAATCAATTACAACTCTTGTTGCTCCAAGCTGCTTTATCTGAGATTCTATCAGTTCATATACATCTTCAATATGATATGGATCATATCTTACAAATTTTATCATTCCTTTCTTTTCCAAATCAGCAAAATCCCAGCCAAATTTCTTTGCATGTTCTTTTATATTATCTGTAGGTTCTTCAAAACTAACATACACTCCTTTCTCATTGTATTTGGTAGCTCCATTATACAAAAACTGACTAGAAAATATAGTCTTTCCAGTACCAGTTGTACCAGTCACAAGAGTCAAAGAACCTGGTAAAAGTCCTCCATTCACAAGTTCATCAACACCTTCTATGCCTGTTGGAACTCTAACATCAGAACTAGGTTTAGAAACTGGTTTAGTAGCTTTAACAGGTTTGGCAACTGTTTTAGTTACCTTAGAAGTTGTTATCGATTCTTCGAGAGCCTTTTCAACATCTTCGGTTTTAGAGCTCTTTTTCTTGGTCTTTGGAGTACTCGCCTTAGGCATATTAATACTTTTCAGTGGCTCAATATAAAGCTTTGGCATATGAAAAATTATAAATGAGGGCTTTGCCATTAATTATTAGGTAATTAAAATGTTTACAGACCCTTTTACAGCATATGGTGCGTTAAGTATACCGTTTTTAATTAGTAATTTCGGTACATTTTTGGCATTCCTTTTAGCAGCAATCTTCGCGCTAAAATACACTCTAACATTTTACGAAGGAAGACCTAAACCATTAAGTTGGACTTTGATAATAACAGGTCTAATAACTCTATGCATATCAGAATTCATACAATTCATAATGCCATACATGATAAGTATGGGCAGGCTTGAAGTCTTTGTAAATCTATTAGCTCAGAACTTTGGACTATTACTCATAGTAGGAGGAACCTACCTGATTTGGAAGGAGGTAATCTGATGGCTCATGTAGGAATAGAACAGATTATATTAAATCAATTCGGAGAATTCAGCGGATTGGTACTTCAAACAAGCATAATATCTATATTTGGTTTCCTCGTCTCAGGTGTATTTATCTACTTATATTATAAGAAGTTTTACGGAGTAACAGAAGCTCCTAAAGG
>JAAOXY010000076.1 GCA_018221065.1 Candidatus Aenigmatarchaeota archaeon
ATTGATGCTGATGCACCGTATACGAACAATGGGAAGTCAAGTGTACTGTCTTCTACACTTACCATGTCATATACGTTCTGAAGCTCTGTCACGGATGCTGCTAGTACTGGAGCTGATAATGCCATTGAAGACATAATAGCTGTTCCAGCCATAGCCAATAGTTTCTTAAATTTCATCTTATTTCACTCTCCGTTTTTGCTATCTTTTTTATTTGCGCGGTGTACGCGCATGCTTATGGCGCCATAAAAAGCGCATTGCTGCGCCATAAAAAACATTGTGCATTTCAACACAATAGTGGCGCCATTTATACTCAAGTGTACTCACATCTGAGTATCATATTATAGTACTAGGGGGGATATATAAAGTCCAAGAAACTGTTTCCAAGGTAGGTTCTGACTGTTTCCGACCTTGTTTATTTTGCGATTAAATACATAAAACTTAGTCTAACTGTTTCCGGAGTCGTTTTGTTCCTTCTTTTTGAATTCAGTGGCCATAGATACCTTGTTTTTTCTACCAACTCTTTCAAGTGTTACAATTCCTCTTTCTTGCAAGGATGACAGTACTTTAGAAACTTTTGCCTTAGAATAATTACTGTCTTGAACAATTAATTTTTGGTTTACGTTTTTTCCACCGTTTTTCATCAATGCTTCAACAACTAATTTCTCATCTTGCTTTAGTATTGGCATGACAACCTTAACATGTGCTCTCTTTTTTACAAAGAATTTGTAATATAATCTTCCTATGATTGCTACAAGCACTATTAAACCAACTGATATCAGTATTACATCTGTATCTGAAAATCCTGTTGATATAATCTGCTCAAATACTATGGACGTATCAATACCTTCACCTATTACAATATCACTCTTTTCCCAAACAATTATAGGTCTTCTACCATCTGATCCAACTGTTCCTGTTGTTGGAAGAAATGGCTGTTCAGACTCTGATTCACCTTCTTTTTCTATAAGCCCCATACCTTCTGGAATTTTGACCAATACCAACATATTCTTAGCTGGAACTGATGATCTAATGCTTTCTTTGAATTGATATCTGTTTTCTGATATCTGCTCCATTTGGTCTATTTTAGAATATTTGATAAAAATGTGGAATGGATCATTGCCTATATTTTCAGATATTGAACAATCTATGTCTGTGCTTCTGTCTTTTGGCACTATTTTACAATCAATGTGATTTGGATTATCTGTGTTTATTTGAATATTTGTTGGATGACCTTCAATAGGAGCTGTGAAACTCTCTGATAGATATTCTGAGAATATGAATTTCTCTTCGTATGATGTTGACAAATCTGAGTAAATCTCCACGTTTACCTCATATTGAAACAATTCCTGAGCTAAAACTGGACAACTCACTAAAATAAGGCATATAATGACCGGAATAACAGCTTTCACTAATATCACTTTATTTTCTCTTTTATGAATAGCAAACCACCAATACCTGCTGCTGCAAATCTATGTATCATCTGAGATACAGAATTTGCTATGGTCTGAGCTTCACCTACGCTAATCTCAATTCTAGCAGGTTCTGTTACTTCTATGCCAGCTGGACCATATTCCATAACAAGATCAACAAGATTTTCAAGGCTCTTAACAGCTAATTTGGTTTCACATATTTGTGAAAAACCTTCTTTGATTTGCTTTGTTGGGTTCTCTATCTTAGCTATATCTGAATATTCTGTATGATAGAGTCCTACTCTCTTGTCATTATCTAATTTATTCATAAGATCTTTAAGAGCAACCTGTGCAACTTCTTCTTTGACTCCAATAACTTCAAAGACCATATTTACTCTAAGCCACTTTTGGCTAACTTTTTCATCAGCTTGTTCTTTAGATAACATAAAAAATCACTAGTACTATAGTATGAACAAAGCCTTTAAAACTTATTGTTTTA
>JAAOXY010000077.1 GCA_018221065.1 Candidatus Aenigmatarchaeota archaeon
GCTGCCATTGCCATGTTATCTGAATGCAGTTTCATGTGTCCTTTGTTTATTCCTTCCATAGCCAGTGCTCGCAATGCTCCAAGATTTTGTATAGCACCAGTAGCAGCTATTACTTCACCAAGTTCATAAGCTCCTCTTTCTAAATCAAGAATCTTGTAAGAAGTTTGAACTAATCGATCTATAGCTGATGCGCCTCCAACTGTACCAACAGCCATTGGTAACGATAATGAACCTAGAATATAATCTTCGTCAGCGTGCCATGTTGACAAAGGTTCGTATCTTCCATTTCTTGCTGCATATGAGTGAGCACCAGCTTCAAGTGCTCTAAAATCTTGTCCTGTTGCAATTGCAACTGCATCTACTCCATTCATTATTCCTTTATTGTGTGTTGATGCTCTCTTAGAACTTGCCCAAGCAAATGCATCTGCATTGTTTATTCCTTCTATTACTGCTTCTATAGGAAAATCTTTTTTGACAAAATCTTCTGTCTTAACTTTTACATCAGTTTGAACAACTCTTCTTTCAGCAAGGTTTGTAAGAATTCTTAAGAAAACTTTTGCGCCTGTTATATCTTCGATAAAAGGTGCTACTGCTTCACACATCGTGTTAACTGCATTTGCACCCATAGCATAACCTGTATCAACGTGTAATTCTGTTACAACCATTGGTCCTATTTTAGAATCAAGATACTCTTGAGCTATTCTTCTTGCTCCTCCTCCATGCTTTACTAGAATAGGATCTTGTACATTAGCTATTTTTAAAATATCTTGTTCATTTGCTTTGATAATATCCATTGCCTTGTAGGCTTCGCCTTCATCTTTAAAACGAGACATTTGGATCTGACCAATCATCTCACTAGAAATATATTTTGATATTATTCCTTCGCCTTCTCTTGCAAATCTTGATATGTTTCCTATTGTTGCAACAACAGAACTTTCTTCAATTGCCATAGGAATTAAATAATCCTTTCCATTTACTTTCATGTTAGGTGTGATAGAATATGGGAATTGTTTTGTGGTAATAGCGTTTTCACTTAATCTGCTTGTTACATGATCAAAATAATTTCCTTCTAATTCATTAAGTGATGCTTCATCGACTTTTCTTGCACAATCGCAATTATGACCTGTTAATTCATACAAGAATACAGTATCATCTTGTGTTAATGGGTCTTGATGCTGATTTTTTTGTGTAAAATCATAAACTTTTGCTACTTTTTCCTCTCTTGTTAAATTGTGGAATCCTGACATTTTTGAAGTTCTTTGATCTGCATCTGCTGACATTCTATCTCCTCCTAATTATGATTTACAATAATTGTACAGAAAAGGATTTAAAGGTAAAATTTAACTACGACAAATAGTAACTAATGATATGAAAAGGTTCTGGGAGATAGATTCTCTAAGGGGGATAGCAATTGTAGCTATGGTCATATCTAATTTTGTTACTGATTTACTGTTCTTTGATTTGTATAAACCTGGATTATTGGCTGGATTTTGGAATCTGTTTGCCTATGCAACAGCAACTACATTCATATTACTTGTTGGAATATCTATGACTCTAAGTTATTCTAGAACTAAGAATGGTGCGTGGATGAAATATATTAAAAGAGGATTAATGATATTTTCATTGGGTGTGTTGATAACTTTGGTAACATACATGTTCATGGGACCTGGTTATATTTTATTTGGAGTATTGCACTTAATCGGATTGTCTGTTATATTGTCTGTTCCTTTCTTGAAACTTAGAAACTTGAATCTTTGGATAGGTAGTGCTTTAATATTCTTAGGTATTTTAATGAAAACATTTACTGTTGATTTTCCTTGGTTGTTATGGTTAGGATTCATACCAAAAGGTTTTGCAAGTGTTGATTACTTTCCTATACTTCCTTGGTTTGGAGTTGTATTGATAGGAATATATCTTGGTAATATGTTTTATCCAAAAGGAAAAAGATTGTTTAAATTAAATGAAAGAAAAGATTCTATAATTAAATTACTTTCTTATCTTGGTAGAAATTCACTTTTAATTTATTTGATACACCAACCTATCTTAATAGGATTGTTATATTTATTTTGGATTTGACATTATATAAACAGATTGTTTTTGACTTTCTAATAAATATTTATGAACATTTGTTGCATCTTTATCTATGCCATTTACAGGAACTGGTATCTCGGTTAGAATCTTTTTGTCAGTTACTTTCTTCATAATTATTTCGTTGGGAACATGAAAACCATGTGTCATTTCTTTAGGCATGGAAATAACATCTCCTTGTACTACACTTGTTCTAACAACTTGATCTGCAGAAACATATTCATCTTGCATATCTTCTAGAGCAGGACCTATGAATAGTTCGCCCTGTCCTTTCTCTACCCTGATCAATTCTATTCCTGAATTATAATGAAGCGATGTGTCTTTTTTTGACATTGCAATCAATGCATTGTAGTATCCTTTTTCGGAATCAGCAAGAATATAATTTCCTATTTTCATTTGTTTACGAGAGTATTGCATTCTTTGAAGTTCTGGTATATTGTTCACATCATACACTCTTTGTATGTTGTCTCCTCTTTTTGATATTTTCAAGTCTTGCTTTGATTCTCTGTTACATCTTGTGAAGTTTGTAAATTGTGCACTCATTTTTACTTGTGTCATAACACATGTTAAGAAAAAACGTATTTAAACATGCCCTTTTAACTGCACTTAAATATATTTGAGTTTAAATACTGTTATGGAAACAACTGATTTTGGATTTACAATGGAACCTGGTGACAAATTTGAAAATATGTTCAAACATATCTATGAGGCTGGTAAACTTAGACCACATGAAGATGACGAGAGTCATACGAAGGCTGAATACAAAAGTGCTATAACATATTATGTTGAAGAAAACATGGTGGGAAAAATAACCAAAATATATGGGAAAGATCAACAATGTTTTGATGCACTTGGTATGATACATACAATAGCTAAAGAACAATTTCCTGATTCTGGTATACATACTGTTGCTGATGAAACGTTTGAAAAGATGTATGCAAATGTTACTGATATTCTCAATATGAGTTGTGATTCTAAAGATGCTAAACAGCATCAACAGAAATTTGATCTTATGGACAGCAATTTTAATATTATAGTTAATGATGGAGCAGAAAAAATACTTGGACTTATTAAAAAGATAAAATAGAGTTGCTTAAAAAAAATCTGAACAACTCATATCAATTATATTCTTTTGTGAATCTAATATTATTGGCTGATCTAACAATATTTTCTGATCTCCTTTTTTCAACATAATTGTATAATTCAAATATGGGGCTGTAATATAATTACATTCATATCCCTGTCCAGTTGACATACATTTGAATTTTATTTTTGTGTAATCTTCTCTTGTTTCAACATTGTTAATATTTGACAACAATATCTGCCATATTTCATAGTCATTGAAATTATCTTCTGTGGTTGCATGTATTGTAAAACATAGATCTCCATTGAGACAACCTGTTTGACCTGTTTCATATGTAGTTGAACTCTTTGTATACAAATATTCTGCAAACCCTGAAGGACACCCTTCAAATGACATTAATTGTTTTTGTATTATTGGACATTTCTGAAATTCACAACTTGGTGGAACTCTTACAACACTTGATCCGTCTGGACATAATCTTGCATCTTCTGGACAACCATCTTGTTGCGGTTGTTCTTTTACACATCCACTGATGAAAACTATAGAAATCAATACTGTAAGTAAAACTAATTTTTTCATAGTAATAATGATAAATCCACATACTTAAATGATATCATCTTTTGTCTATCAATTTTATTATGTGCCATCCAAATTCTGTTTTTACTGGTTCTGACATCTCTTCTTTTTCCAAAGCAAATGCTGCTTTTTCGAATTCTCTTACCATCATGCCTCTACCAAACCATCCCAAATCTCCGCCTTTCTTTCCTGATGGGCATGTTGATTTTAATTCAGCCATCTTCTGGAAATTAGCACCGTTCTTTATCTCATCTAATATATCTTTTGCTTCTTGCTCTGTTTTCACTAAAATATGCAATGCTCTTATGTTATTTACCATAATATCACCTCATTGGTATTGAATTAATAAGTGATTGCAAATATATTAAATTATGATATTTACTGATATGTTGCAAACTGGAGTAATTTCCCTTATTATTGGATTAATAGTATTTGCTTTTGGTATAAATTTTTTCAAGAAGAAGCAGATGATAGAAAATATACCAACATCTAAAGTAAGATCATTGGCTATGGGATTAGCTGAGGTTCAGGGAACAGCTGTTGCATTAAAGGATAAGATTCTGAAGAGTCCCTTTACTAATAAAAATTGTATTTATTACAAATATTCTGTAGAAGAATATCATCATAGTAAAAATGGTGGATATTGGGCAACTGTAAAAAGTGGTGATAAAAGATCATTGTTCTGGCTAAAGGATAAAACTGGTATGGTACTTGTTAATCCTAAAGGTGCTGATATTGATATACCGAAAGACTGGCGTTTTCATCCTACTCTTTTCAATTCATCACCTCAGAAAAAGGTTGAAAACAAGATAAAAAGTTTCTTCAAGAAAGAAAAAATAGCTTATACTAGTTTCTTTGGATTTAAAAGAAATCTAAGATTTACAGAATATTATATTGCTCCTAGAGATAAATTGTACATTCTAGGTACTGCTGGTGATAATCCTCATAAGAAAGAAGCTAGTGCTATGCATAGTGTAGAAGATATCATGATGCAACAAGGTAAAGATGAGAAATTCTTCTACATATCTGACAAACATGAGAAAACCCTATTGAAAAGTCTTGCATGGAAAGTATATGGTTCTTTATTGGGCGGTGGCTTTCTTGTTGTTGTCGGTTCATTCTTAACACTTATAAGTTTGGCAATTCTATAATTTTTTAGAGGTTTTAAGATGGTTTTAGAAACAATAGCATTGATCATTGGTGGATTATTTTTAGTATGGATAGCATTTTATGTTATAGCTGTATACAATGGTCTAATAAGATTGAGAAACAACATCAAGAAATCCTGGTCTAACATAAATGTTCTTTTGAAACAAAGGAATAGTGAATTACCAAAGTTAGTTGCCAGTGTAAAGGGTTACATGAAGCATGAAAGGGGAGTTTTAACAACTGTAACTAAGGCTAGAACTGCTATGATGAGAGCTAAAACAAAGCCACAGAAAGCTGCTGCTGATAACATGTTATCAGGTGCTTTGAAGACATTGTTTGCTGTAGCAGAAAGTTATCCTAAGTTAAGAGCAAATGAAAATTTCATGCATCTTCAAGGAAGAATCAGTGGTTTGGAAAATGAACTA
>JAAOXY010000078.1 GCA_018221065.1 Candidatus Aenigmatarchaeota archaeon
GCTTCTAAGTTAATACAAAGAATAGGTAGATCAGGACACAGTTTAGGAAAAACATCAAAAGGTTATATCATAAGTTACGATGAAGAAGATATTTTTGAATCAGCTGTTGTAGCTAAACGTACATTACATGGAGAACTTGAACCACTAAGAATGCATCATAAATCCCTAGATGTATTAGCACATCAAATAATGGGTTTCTTGATAGAAGACTATGAAATAGAACCAAAGAAACTTTATGAGATAGTAAAAAAAGCTCATCCTTATCATGATCTCACAGAAGATGAATTCAAAAGAGTTGTCAATACTCTAGACAATATAAGATTAATCTACAAAGATGCTGGAAAAATAAAAAGAAGGCGTAGAGCTTTTGAATATTACTTTGAAAATCTATCAACTATTCCAGATAACAAAATCTATAAAGTAATTGATATGACCAGTAATTCTTTTGTCGGTACATTAGATGAAAACTTTGTAATGGCACATGGGGATGTTGATTCCACTTTCATAGTAAAGGGAAGACCATGGAGAGTTGTTTCTGTTGAAGATCGTAAAATAATGGTAGAACCTTCATCATCAATAGAATCTGCAGTACCTTCTTGGGAAGGTGAAATGATTCCAGTACCATTTGAAGTTGCTCAAGAAGTTGGTAAAGTTAGAAGATTAATAGCAAAACATCTTGAAACAAAAGATAAAAAAGAAGTAATAGTAGAAATGATGAAAAAATATCCCATTGATAAAAAAACTGCTTCTGAAATGATAAGAATAATAAAAAAGCAAATAACGAATCATCCTTTACCAGATGACAAGACAATCGTATATGAAAAATTCAAAGACTACACTGTCATTAATGCTTGTTTTGGTTCTAAAATTAACCAAACTGTAGCTAGACACATTGCAGCATTACTTTCTGCAGAATACGGTACTTTCATCCAAACAGATAGCTCAGCTTATAGAATAATATTCAAAGATGTCAATGTAGCAGACATTAAAAAAATAATAAAAGAATTCAAAAAAGAAGATCTAGAATCAGTATTAACAAAAGAATTATCTAAATCAAATGTTTTCAAAGGTAGATTCTTGCATGTAGCAAAAAGATTTGGTGTTCTCAGCAAATACTCACAGTTTACTAAAATAAACTTAGACAGATTAATCGACACTTACTGGAAAACTCCAATATTCGATGAGACTATGAATGAATTGTTTATTGAAAAATTAGATATGGAAGGAGCAGTAGAAATATTTGAAAAAATGAAATCTGGTAAAATAAAACAAATTGAATCGGATAAATTGAGCCCAATCGGCAAATTGGGTTTTTCCAACAAACTACGAGATATCGCAAAACCAGACAGACCAGAAGCAGAAATATTCAAGATCTTCAAAGAAAGGTTATTGGGAACAAAGATGCGAATCATATGTTTAAATTGTGGAAAATATGCAATATCAGAATATGTTAAAAACATAACAAAAGATCCAAGGTGTCCAAAATGTACTTCTAAATTGATAGGTGTAACACGTAAGAA
>JAAOXY010000079.1 GCA_018221065.1 Candidatus Aenigmatarchaeota archaeon
CTAAGTTTTTTGACATATGCTTCTGCTCTTACTTCTTTTTTAGCTGTTACGTCTATCTCATGTCTTACACATGCTCCTTGAACAATTCTACTTTGTCTTACTAAATAACCACTTTCTTTTAGAACAGCTCCAAAATATTTTTCAAATGCATATCCGGCTGGTCCAAGTCTCATTATTGATCCTTTCAAATCATATTTAGCTGCTATATGTGGTATTTCTCTATCAAGAATACCGAGTGCTAAGTTGAGTATCTGTTTTGTTGTAACACCGTCTTTTGATCTTCTTTTTACCTCGTTTACTACCTTTTCAGCTAGTGTTCTATCAGCACCAGCTCTCATTATAGTCCTACGAAGCTTTCTTTCATTGAATTTTTCCATTTTTCCAGAAGCTTTTACAACCCACATACTCTAAGATTGGATAATATACCAAATAAAGCTATGCTCTTAGATTTTTTATCATTTAGAAGGAATAATATGTCTAGAGTATAGAAATCATTTAAGTACTCTATGACAAATTTCTATTACTTACACAATTTATTCGTTCGCTAATTTCAATTAGGCGAACATAGCCAAAACAGTGCCGTAATACAGTTTATATTGGAGGTTATGTGTCGTGGATAGAAAAAACACTATGTTAAGTCCTAAGCTAGTAGAAGATTTCTACGCAAGTGATAAAAATAATTTAAATTTCTGGATAGCTAGAACTGAAAAGTATAGCAAAGATAAAGTCTTTAAAACCTGTAAGAGGGTTGGTGTGACTGATGATATGGCTCAAGTCATATCTGATAGAGTAGATAATTATGTTGATAGTCGGATGAAGATGTCCGATGTAAGACCTTTTATCTATGGTATGCTTCAAAAAGTAGATGCTATTGCTGCTGATAGGTTCAGAGCTGGAGAGACGTTTGTAAGAACATCTCATGAAGAATTTGAAAGATTCAATAAAGATTTTATAGCAAGATCTTTGGTAAAAGAAGCTGAGATAGCTGATGGACTTGCTTTGCAAATAGCAAAAGATGTTGAGCATTTCATACGATCTTCTAAATTAAACAACATCTCTTCTTCATTGATAAGAGAAATAGTAAATGTTAAACTTTTGGAATATGGTTTAGAAGATGCGCGTAAACTATATACAAGAGTTGGAATGCCTATTTATGACTTAACTAAAATGATTAACAAACCTGAAAAAGAAAATGCAAACCTGCAGTATAATCCTGAAACTATTCATAAGTTAATGGCAGATTCTATGGCAAAAGAATATACTTTGAGTAAGATAATACCGAGAGATTTAGTTGCTGCACATTTAGAAGGAAATATACATATTCATGATATGGATTATTTTTTCTCAAGACCGTTTTGTTTTTCTCATGACATAAGATTTTTCTTGAAAAATGGTTTTAAACCGGATGGAACTGGTGATCATACTTCGATTGCTGGTCCTGCTAGAAAACCAGAAGTAGCATTCTTACATGCTGCAAAAGTATTAGCTTCTGCACAAACAAACTGTGCTGGTGGTCAAGGATTTTCTTATTTCAACACATTCATGGCACCAATTGTTGCTGGATTAGATCAGAAAAAAATGAAACAAATGGCACAGATGTTTATCTATGAAATGTCTCAAATGTATGTTGCAAGAGGTGGACAAACAGTATTCTCATCAATTGATCTTGATATGCATACACCAAAACTTTTCAAAGACATTCCAGTTGTTAAACTTGGTGGTGTTGTCGACAAAAGTGAAACTTATGAAGACTATACTGATACAACTAATCAACTGTTTAATGCATTTGTAGATGTATTTACTGAAGGTGATTATCTTGGAAAACCATTTAATTTCCCAAAAATGGAAGTTGGATTACATCCTAGTGATATGAAGAAAGGAAGATATGATGAAGAATTATTAAAACTTTCTGGACTTGCTGCAAAGTTTGGAACACCTTATTACATAATAAACCAACCTTACATGCCTGAGTTCGCATGTTATCAGTGTTGCGCATTTTTGATGCCTTTAGGTGAATCAAGTGATGCAGAAGATATGCAAAACGGAACTGTGCGTGGCGGTTCACTACAGGTAGTAACATTGAACTTACCACAACTAGCTTATGAGGCAAATGGAAATGACAATAAAATGTTTGAATTGATTGATGAAAGAATTGAGATGATAAAAAGAGTTATGATAATAAGACGCGATTTGATTGAAAAGAATTTGAAAAATGGTATGCTTCCGTTCATGGGTCAGAAAATAGGTGATGAAAAGGGATCGAGATATCTTGAACCAAACAAACAAAGCTTTACAATTGGTATTGTCGGTATGAATGAGTTAGTAAAGACTCATACTGGAAATGAATTACATGAGAATCCACAAGCTTGGGCGTTTGGTTTAAAAGTAATGAAATATTTGAAAGGTAAAACAGCTGAACTAAGAGAAGCAACTGGTTTGAACTTTGCACTTGCTAGAACACCAGCAGAATCAACTGGTGGAAGACTTGCAAAGATTGATAGAAAAAAATATAAAAATGCAATATATCAAGGAGATGCAAACAGTAATGATATCTATTATACAAATTCATTCCACGTAAGACCAAATGCTGGTGTACCATTATTTGACAGATTGAACATTGAAGGTTCATTCCATCCATTAACAGATGGTGGTGCAATGACACATGTTTGGTTAGGTGAAGCAACACCAGATGCAGAAGTTCTTATGGATCTTACTAAGAAAATTGCATTAAACACAGCAATACAATACATGGCATTCACAAAAGATTTAACTATTTGTGATGCTTGTGGTCATACAGCTGGTGGAACACATGAAAAATGTGTTAAATGTGGAAGTGAAAAAATACAGGTGTGGTCCAGAATAACAGGTTATTATCAAAACATAAAGGGCTGGAACAAAAGTAAAAGGGCTGAACTAAAAGATAGACAAAGATATAGTAATGTGAATGGTGGTTTTAAATGAAGTTAATATTATACACAGGTACTAGTTGTCCGAAATGTCCAGGAGCAAGAGCAGCTGTTAGAGAAGCTTGCAAAGAAGTTGGATTAATAGAAGGAAAAGATTTTGTTGAAAAATTAATTGATGGTAAAGATATTGAAGTTCCTATTAATAAGGAACTTGATGGAACGATGATGCATCTTGTTAAAAGTGCAGAAGATATTAATGAAAATAATGTTCCTGCTGCATTGGCAGGAGAGGACTATACAATCGAAGCACTTATGCACCAAGTTGCCTCAACACCTTCTGTTGTTATTGATGGAAACGCTGTGATAAAGGGTAGAGTACCCACAAAAGAGGAACTAATAGAGTTATTGAAGTGATGCCCAATGAAAATAAGAATTGGTGGCATTCTCGATTTTTCTTCTTTAGATTACCCAAAAAAAATGGCTTCGGTTGTATTTTTTTCTGGGTGTAATTTTAGATGTCCTTTTTGTCACAATCCTGAATTGGTTGATGGTAAAGAATCAAATGAAACTGAAATTGATGAAATTGTAAATAATTTAGCTAATTTTAGAAATTTTATTGAAGGAGTTGCAATAACTGGTGGTGAACCTACTTTACAACCTGAAGGATTAAAAGAACTTTGTTCTAAATTAAAAGCAGTTGGATTAAAAGTAAAACTAGATACAAATGGTAGCAATCCTGATGTACTTAGAGAACTTTTGGAAAAAAGATTATTAGACTTCATTGCTATGGATGTTAAAGCTCCTTTTGAAAAAGAAAGTTATGATATTGTTTCAAAGGGTGGTGGCTTTACAGATAAAATAAAAGAATCTTACAAAATAATTTTAGAATCTGGCATACCATATGAGATGAGAATGCCTGTTGTTCCTGGTCTTAATTCTGAGATGATGGAGAGAGTATCGAAAGAAGTTAAAGATTCTGATGTCTTTGTTCTTGAGCAATTTTCTAATAATAAATGCTATGATCCTAAGTTCGAGGAATTAGAAAGTCCTAGTGAGGAAGAGATGGAAGGGTTTGCTAAGAATTTTACTAATAATATAGTGCGTATTAGGACCAAAAATGGTGAAAAAACCATCAGCAAGTGACGTGCATTACTGCTACTACTCTCTTTTTGCTAACAAGTTTATTGAATTCTTCAACAGCTTGAATAGTAGGTTTTGTTATTATCTCTATTCCATTCAACTTTGCTGTTACTTCTATATCTGGATCTATTCTAACATTGGGCACAGTACCTGTTCCTAGAATTATGATTTCTGGATTTCTCATAAGAATGTCATTGTATTCTTTTTTACCAAAGCTATGATTTCC
>JAAOXY010000080.1 GCA_018221065.1 Candidatus Aenigmatarchaeota archaeon
ATAATTTCACATTCAGACCGGGAGATAAAATCGCGATAGATGGATACCTGGGCAATGTTTATAGTGGAAATTATAAAATTGACAGGGGTCAGAGTTATGCAGAATTCAGATTTTAGATAGCGGGAAGACGAAAGCGGGAAGATGGAAGTCTGAAGCTCGTAACCCGCACCCCGCTTCCAATTCCCTTACAGCCTTGCATCGTTCTGGCGCCCGCATCAACCTAAAATCCGCAAGTCTTAATATTTATGTTTCATTTGATATTATTTTTCTTGATGGAAAGAATTCAATCTGTCTTATCAACCAATATTAGCTGGTTCTGATCTGGTTTTAAGTTTAATACTGGCCTAACCTAGTAACAAGACAATATTATTTCCTTTAGAACATAATTCTATCAGGTTTATTTTCAATACTTAATCGCTACTTTTTTTGTCTGTGCTGCTATGTTTTAAAGTGTAAATTTCCATAAATTCTAAGATTCTTCATTCTGCTTGTTTTTACCCATTTCGCTGGTATACAGATAAACCTGAAGATAAATTTTTTGATTCTGAATGTAGGCGATAGATGCTTATATACTTTGGAAAAGGAACAAATGACATAATGATATATGTTCCTACAAATTGCCGTTAGGATGAGAAAAACAGTATTATACTGCATTTTTGAGAAAGGCATATTATACCAGCCAAAGTCATTCTTCATAATATCAAACTCTCTTTCAATTGCACCCCGTTGATTGTAAAAGAAGACAATTTGATCTGGTGTCATTTCAAAATCATTTGTTATAATTGTACTGTAATTAAATGCTTCTCCAGTAAATAGGTTCGATTGACCATCATTTCGTCTTTCTTTTGTAACAATCAGCCTATACTTTTTTAGTAGGTGCTGTTGTTTTGTCCTCTTTGCAATCTTTTCAAAAGGAGTAAATTCAACCTCTCCACGATAAACAATTTTGTCATCGAAAATAATTTTGTTCCAGTGATTGATCTGACAAATAGCTTCATGCATAGATTCGCTCATCCTGCCCCTGATGTAGAGTTTATCCACTTTGCCACTTATAACTGAGAGTGTAGATAATTGATATGAAGCACTGTCTGCCCGAAAAACCCCTATGTTGACACCTTGTGTTTTTAGTGTATCAAACATTCTTTTTAGAGTATCTTGCTGAAGTGTTTGAGCATCACTATGTCCATTCCTATTTTCCAGGTAAACAATATTATTTCCAATTATCCCAACACCAGGGCAATATCCTGTATCTCTTTTATAGGTCATTGTAGCATCAGCTTTCTCGGTAAATATTATTGTGTTATCATAATCTAGAATGTTGTTATGCTTATGAATTAAAGAAAGTTTTTTTAATATTCTAATATTCAGATCACTTAATCGATCGTTAATACCAAACTCATGCCTCTTACTTCCTCTGGGCGTATCAAAGACTTGCAAAGGACAGGACAGTTCCTTCATTCTTTCTAACACCCTGTCTGGACTTGGCACTTTAATATATGGATTGCCAGTAAATGTTTCTTTTAGGTGAATTGAAAGATCTTCAGTACAATCGCCTCCACAAAAGAATATTGACCAAAAACTGTAAAGTAAATCTTTCCAGTTATACTTACTTTGCGTGGGGAGTTTGGGTAAATCATGTTGTAATATTTGATCTATACCAAGATTGTCTAACTCTTCTAATACAAAATTTAAACCGCCGAAGGGTGTGATTGATGAACTTTTTAGTACTTTCATATCGGTATTTTTGGACAACACCAATTTAGGTGAAAGTACCACCGCTGGAAAACCTTATCTGATAAAGTTTTCCAGCACTTTTGTTCATAGACTTGCGGATTTTAGGATCAAGCGCGTGACCTATCTCTGGCGTGATCCTCAGGCACGACCCTCTGGGCACATCAAGCGCATGACAATTGTTAAGCCAGGAAATATAAGTACGCGCTTGATGCGCGCA
>JAAOXY010000081.1 GCA_018221065.1 Candidatus Aenigmatarchaeota archaeon
AGCTGAACCTTCTCCAATCTGTCCTGCTACTAATCCTGTGAATATTCCCTGCACAACTATCATTGAGATAAACAATGCATTATAGTAAAGTATAGCCCCAGTACCCAATGAAAACATTTCACCAATTAATCCAAATACTGAACATGATATACAAAATAGATGTGATGCACCTACACAAGCTTGACAAGGATCTTGGAAACTCAAGAACCCACCAATTGAAGCTGTTTGTGTATTCAACGCTAACATAGGTACTAAAGTTTTTGAAAGACCGATTATTATTGCAATGAATATGAAATAAATTACATACATTACTAAAACATGTTGTCTTGTCATTGACTTTCTTTCTTTCTCAGCTTCTCTTAATGTTAATATGTCTCCAGATAATGATTCCATTGTTCTTGTCATGTCACCGCCACTATTGTAAGCTTCATTTATTATTCTTACTATTCTTCCAACAAGTTTAGATCTTCTTATTCTCATAGAAAATCTTTCAAGCACTTCTTGTATTGGTATTCCCCAAGAGATCTGATCATTTAATTTTTTTACTTCATCACTAAGTCTTCCATAATCTGTTTTTGATATTGTTTTCAATGCTTCGGGTAAAGACATACCAGCTTTTTGTGCTTCAGCTAAATCTAATAAGAACGGTGACAATTGATCTTCAATAGATTTTATCCATTGGAATTCAAGATAAGAAAGTACAACATATGGTAAAGTTCCAACTACAATAGCTAACAAAATAAAGTTAGCAGTCATTCCAATGTCACCTGCAAAACCTATTACACCGATAAGTATCAATGCTGCAGCCACTACTGGAGGAATGTACTTTATGTCAAACTTTCCAAACTCTACCATATTATCAACTCGATACCGGTGCGATTGATTTCAACAGGAAGATAAATCCTATCGATACTACCGGTAATATTAAAAATATTACAATAAATTGTAAAAATGATATGAACAAACTCATTTCTCCGCCACCAAATATTGACATAAGTGCTGTCATTATTACAAAGAATATTGAACCAACTAATATTACTGTTAAATACATTTCAATTAATAATGAAAGTGTTTGTGAGAACTGTTGCAATCTTCTTCTGTGTTCTTGCATGAATGTTTTTGATTTAGCATGTAAATAATTTCCAATGTTACCACCTGTTGAGATAACAGTATCAAGTCCCCATAACAATTCTTTGAAATCAGCAGAAGGTGTTCTGTTTGCTGTCTTTCTCATTGCACTTACAATATCCATTCCAAAAGCTTCAACATCTCTATCTATTTTTTCAGCTTCTTTTGCTATCTCACCATATTCTTTGAACCTTCCCAATACTTTGAACATTGTTTGTGGTGGTGCACCACTACTTGCAACTGTAGCCATGTAAGTTGCAACAAAAGGTAATGCAATATCTATTCTTTTCTTCCTAGCACCAGAGATGTAACTAGGATAACTATAAAAGATAAAGAACACACCCAATAAAATAAATATTGTTATTGTTATTGAAAATATAAATGCTAATGGTGCAACTCCAAACAATAATGATGTTATTATTACAATAAGTGGAAACTCAATTGCAAATGTAAGAAGTAATGTAAATACCATTATGTAAACATACTCAGTAATACTAATCGAAAGATTAGCTTTTTGTAAGTCAGGCTTGATACCTTCAAAATATTTTACATAAGGTTCAAGACTTCTACCAAAAAATTTAAATGAAACATCTTTTACTTTATCCCACACCATTAATATCACAGTTGTTTTAGATAGCATCTAACAATTCTTCAGGTCTCGAATAGTATATTTTAATTATTCTTGCAACATCCATGAAGTCCAGTATTCCTCTTTCAGACATCCAATCCAATACAGATTTTCTATTTTTGATTTCTTTTTCTAATTCTGATTTATTTATTCCATACTGTTCTGATATTTTCTTTACAATAACAGATGGATTTACTTGTTCGAACTTATCTGTTCTCGGATTCCATTTGAAGACTTCATTTACTATTGGCACGTTCTTTTCTCTATCAAAACCTAAGATTTCGAGTATGCTTGCTACTTTTCTAACGTAACTATTACCATATTTTATTTTTGTAAGGAATATTATTATATCAAGTGATTCTATCAAATTTGCAGGAAGATTTATTGGAGGAGTTGTCAATCTATCAATCAATCTGTTCAAAGAATCTGCGTGTATTGTTGACAATGATGCATGTCCAGTTGCTATTTGTTGGAACAATACATAAGCTTCTCTTCCTCTTACCTCACCAACAATAAGATAGTCTGGTCTTTGTCTTAGACTCTCTCGTAACAAAGCGAACATATCAACTTCACCAAGAACCGTTCCTTCTATTTCAGCAATTGGTTGTCTTGCAACACTAGGTACCCAGTGAGTATGAGGCAATCTTAATTCAGGTGTATCTTCTATTGAGACTATTTTTAATTCTGGTTTTATGAATAGTGACATTGCATTTAGCATAGAAGTTTTTCCTGTTGCAGTTCCACCAGATATTAGCATAGATCTTCCATAATCTATTGCTAACCATAAGTAAGCAGCAACATCTGAATTTAATGTTTTGAACTTTTGTAAATGAACAGGAGTTAGAGGATCTTTTGTAAACTTTCTTATTGTAAAGTTACTTCCCTTTCTTGCTATGTCTGTTCCTAATGTTGACTGTACTCTACTCC